>DAOWNM010000200.1 GCA_030642565.1 Bacteroidota bacterium
CATTACTCCGTATTCAGATACCTATATGAAAACCGAAAATCTCAGAGTATACAACCTGATGGAGTACCTGGATAAATATATTATCAAATAAACTCTGCACTGGTCTATAAAGTGGTTGGTAGGTGACCGGTGGTTGTTATTGATACCATGGCAGGAATTTGGGTGGATTTGGATCGACCAGTTTGGGGGGTTGTGGATTGAGGGGCTCCCCGTTGAGCACCTTTTCATAGAGGGGCAGGAAATTCTGCGCCATATGGATCGATGCGAAGTTGTCGCAGATATACTCATGGCACTTTTTCCGGTCGTACTCCTCCACATGCTTCAGTGCATCCACCAGTTCGGATCTCTTATTGCTTAGAAATCCGAATTCGGGTGTTACCAGTTCAGGCAGGGCACCATAGGGGGTGCCAAATACCGGGCAGCCAAAATAGAGACTCTCCACAACTGCCAGTCCCATCGGTTCGTTCCAGCGCACCGGGAATAGCAGGGCCTTTGAACCATTGATCAGCCGGTTCTTTTTTTCTCCTCCTACCATGCCTTCAAATCTGATCCGGGGATCGAAGGTGATCCGCATGCCCATTTTCAGGTTCACACGGTATCCACCCAGTACCCTCAGGGGGTATCCCGACTCCCTGGCGATCTGCATACACCCTTTGAGATTCTTGATCCTCCATGCGGCCTTTCCGAGAAAGTGCAGATATTTACGTGGATTGTCCAGTTGCGGTTTTCCATACTCTTCCAGTCCGAGACCATTGTAGACATAGACCTTGCTTCCGAAACGGGCCGCATGGTCGCGGGAGATAAAGGTGGTGTTGATATCAAATTCGCGTTCCACGGATGAGTTGCCATGCAGCGTGATCATATAGGGCTTTGGCAGGGGTTCCCACACTGGTATATGTGAATGGACCAGGTCCACATCTTCGGGAATCTGGCTGGCCAGTGTTGCCACCGGATCCATAGGGATCACCTTTGCAAAGTCACATACCGACCCCTGTGCTACCAGGAAGGTAATGTGATGCCCCATTTTGATCAGCTCCTTTCCCAGGTACCAGATATCCCTGCTGGTGCCGCCATATTTGGGTGTCGGGATCTTGCCATTGTATACAATCAGGATATGCAGAGGGCTCATGGTTACTGGTTTTTTTGAATGCGTGAAATGACCGACAGGAACAGTGGAATGTCATTGGCTCCTAACGTGGCCATTCGCTCCATAATGCGGTGGTAGAGCGGACTGCCCACTGGAATGCCGGCGCGGGTAAGTAGCTGCTCTGTCTGTTTTTTCAATGTTCCCCACCCTTCGCCCGATTTGGAGAGGGGTACTCCGGGTTTCGTCATGTGGTTCAGGGGGGAGAGTTCATAGGCGGTGACCATCACCGACTGTGCCAGGTTCAGCGAGGGGTAGCTGCCTGCCATGGGAATGGTCATGGCCATATCCGACTGCAGGACCAGTTGGTTGGGCAGTCCGCTCTCCTCGGTCCCGAAAAGAATACCCACCTTTCCAAGCTGTTTCGATTTGTTCTTCAGGTACGACAGGATCTCTCTGCTGGAGTGGTAATCGTGTTTGGCCGACCGGCCTTTGGCTGTGGTGCATACCACCATGTCGAGGTCCGACACGGCCGTTTCAAAATCATCGAACAGCATGGCCGATTGGAGGATATCGTGCGAACCATGGGCCAGCATCATTGCCTCATCACCCAGGTGGTCGCATGGATCGATGAGCCGGAGGTGACTGAATCCCATGGTTTTGATGGCCCTGGCAGCGGCCCCTACGTTCCCGGGTACAGCCGGTTTATATAGTATAAAGTGGATCTCCAAATTACAACTTTTCCATCTGTTTAATAAGGATGTTTCCCCTCGCTTTGAATCCTGTGCTGTTGTTTTCAGCCTGATCCTCGATTACCGCGATCAACTCATCTTTAAGCTCGGGGTAGAGCAGAACATGGTGGTAGATGATCTGCATGGCATGCGCCTTAACAGCCACCGGGTACTGTTCCGAAACCAGGTAGTTAAAACAGAGGTCAATGAGCAATCCCTGCTCCTCTTCCGGGATGTCGTACCTGGTTAACAATCTGAGCAGGGAGCGAAGTGTGCCCTTCGATTCCAGTACGGGTAGCGCCTGTACGATGCCGGAGATATGTTTGTGGGCCAGTCCCGGCCTCTTTTCATCGCTCCCGTCCAGTACCCAGCAGGCCCTCCATGCCACGGGATCCTTTTCATGGAGTGCCAGTTCGAGCAGTCTGTTAAAATGGGAATCCGATTTAATAACCTTCCCGATCAGAAGATCTTTTTCTACCCCTCTGGGGAATTCGGTCAACAGAGACCGGAAATCCATTATTCGTTGTCGGTTTTCTTTCTCATGGAGAAAATTGTAAACCCGTCAGTGCTTAACGTATGGGAGTGGTTCAGGTCGATTTTAGTCACCAGCATCAACGTTTTTTTCCCATTCCCTTTGTCCAGCAGATCATACTCCAGTACCATGCCATCCAGAACGTAAGCCTGAGAAAACATAGCCCCAAAGGTCTGTTGGTTGTTCATCCACTCCTTGCGCATCTCCTTTCCCAGTTTTTCCGAAGCCCACATATGCACCTCTGTGTCTTCATCATCTGCCAGGTACTCGTCGCAACTGTATCCCAGGATCTTCTTTGTCTTCCCTGTTTTCTTGATGTTAAGGGGCTCCAGGTCGGACTCCTCTTCCTCTTCATAAGCTTCCAGCCGTTCGGCCATGGCTTCCGGATCGATAGTGGTGGCAAAGCCTGTCTTCTCCCCATCGCTTTCGGTCAGGATCAGCATGGCGCTGTTCTTTGTATCAAAGATGATGGTTGATTTACTTTGGTCATCGCTAAATTCCATAGCATAGTCGGCATCTTCCTTATGCACATAGGAATCATATACCACCTGGTCGTCCAGTTTACCATTTTTCTTGTAATAGGAGATTTCCATCTGTATGTAGGCATCGAACTTGTAAGTTGACTCATAATCTACATTGTCGGAGAGTCCCAGGGCATCCATATAGACACGATCCATGGTGGTATTGGGCGTTTTATCGGGTTCGCGTCCCTCTTCAACGGCTTTGACGCTGTCTTTTTTGGCCTGTGCTTCCAGGTTATCCTTTAGAATTTTCTGTTTAACCCTTTGGCGCAGACTTTGGGAGTGTATCTCCTGGAAAGAGAAAATCATGGCCGTCATAGATAAGAAAAGAATAATGCGTTTCATGGGAATAAGTTTTAGTTGATCTAACATATGCAATTTAATACTAATATCTTTGAACAGCAATCATGATTCCATGAAGTTCAAAAACCAATTGATCCACGGCCGCCTGGTGAAGAGATACAAGCGATTTCTGGCCGATGTGATCCTCGACGATGGCACTATGGTAACCGCCCACTGTACCAACACGGGTTCCATGAAAAGTTGCCTGGAGGAGGATGCTGAAGTGTGGCTTTCGCCAGTGGATAATCCCAAACGGAAGACCCGTTTTACCTGGGAGATGATCCGGATCGGCGGCGACTGGGTGGGGATCAATACCTCCAATCCAAACGCGCTGGCTTTTGAGTGGGTGGGTCGTGGAGTGATACCCGGACTGGAGGGGATCACCGGGTTGAGAAGAGAGGTGAAGTGGGAAGAGAGCCGTTTTGACCTCTATGGAGAGGTTGCCGGAGCAGGAGGTGAAGCCGGGTCGGAGAGGGGCTGTTTTATCGAGGTTAAAAATGTGACCCTGAAGGAGGGCGATCGGGCACTCTTTCCTGATGCGGTCACCGAGCGGGGCCGCAAGCATCTGAACACTCTGGTCAGGGTGAAAAAGTCGGGAATGCGGGCAGTGATGCTCTATATGGTTCAGCGAATGGATGTGCGGATTTTTTCCCCGGCACGTGCAATCGATCCGGCCTATGGAAAGGCCCTTGATGAGGCGGTCCGGTACGGGGTTGAGGTGATCGTGATTCAGGCCAGGGTCACCCCCGAAAGTATCGAATACCACCGGTTATTACCTGTTGAACTATAGTGCTCAGTGGAATAGTGCTCAGTGTTCAGTGTTTACTTGTGGAGAGCTTGTGAGAATGGATTTGTATGCCCTTTATCTTCAGCGTACTGGTAGGCCTGGTGCATAAAGGCCTGGAGCCGTAGTTCGATGGAAACATCCTCCTGTCCGTCATATGCAATACTCACATAGGGGATATTTCCTTTGTCTTTCCTTAGCTGATCGGATAAAGAGGCCACCAGGGTGCCGGGCATACAGGTAAATGGCAGGATATTGGCAATACCCGAGATCCCTCTGTCCACCAGGATGGCCGAGGTGCCCAGGTTCAGTGCCGGGTCACCGTCATAGTGACGGTGTACATAGGGGCCGCAGGCATTGAGCATATCTTTCACGGCCACCTCTTTGTCCTCATCGAACAATCCGTGAAACGATTTAATGATTTTGCTGGCGGTCCACTCCTGGAAATACTCCTGCAGTTTCGATTGCACCACCCCTTTGAAATCCCCTTTCAACTTGCTGTCGCGCGTATAGCGAATGGTGGAGTAGGTGAGCCACTCTGCGAAGGGTGCGATCCAGGTTTCGGCACCGAATTTTTCCAACCTTCGCACCAGATGCGCGCTGCAGAAATCATTATCGCGCATAAAGATCTCACCCACTACGGCGATGACCGGTTTGCGTTTGCCATTGGTTAGTGGGATCTGGGTGAAAGCGTGTGTGATGCGGGCCAGGGCATCGGTCAGGCCACCCCCCCCGTTTTCCATACAATTAACCAGGTCTGCCAGGGCCTGCTGGTAGACCTGTTCTGTATTGCCGGGAACCAGCTCGTAAGGTTTCCGTTCCTGCTTCATTTTCCTGATCATGTCCAGGGCTACAAATCCTTTCCAGGCATTGAGCCGGAATTTGGAACCGTGTCCGCCCGAAATGGACTCGTAAGAATCTTCGTTGCTGGGGGCAATAATTTCGGTCTTATTATATCCCAACCGGTCGAATAACACACGCTGAAAACGGTTGTATTGTCCGAAGCGGCACGGTCCGTTGTGATCGGGCATAAAGAAGCTGACCCTGGCCGGATCGATATCCGGCTCCATCAGCTTTTTCAGAAAACTTCCTGTGGTGCAAATCATGGGGAAACACTCCCTGGCGGAAGTATACTTGCGCGCCAGGTCCAGGTCCTCCTGGGTCTGCATGGGAAGTGATTCGGCATTTATGCCAAGACTCCTGCATACGCCTGCCATCACATAAGATGCATCACTCATGTATGGGAAGAAAAGCTTCCGGTCGTGCATGGG
>DAOWNM010000298.1 GCA_030642565.1 Bacteroidota bacterium
ACATCCCTCACGAAATCCCCGAAAAGAACATCCTGGTAACTCCCCTTGAAAACAATATCATCCCCCTGTCCGTCCAGGGAAATGGGGATCAGGGCTAAAATAACCAATAAAATATAGAGGATCCGTTTCATCAATCTCCTCTCTCTAAAATAATGGTTGCTGCCATAATAAACAGTTCCAGTTGTTCAGTTGAAGCGGTCCTGATCTGAAGATAATTCATCTTCATCAGTCTCTTCATATCCTTCTGAATGGCTTTGGGGAAAAGCTTAACAAAACTCTTCTTGTTGTGAAATGCATGGATGGAACCATCCAGTTCCAGCAGGTAATCTCTTTTGGGAGAGGTAAACTCCTCGATGAACCTGGAATCACCACTGATTGGTACCAGTATTTTCTTCCACTGGATATACCAGACCATTCGCCCGCCACCTATCACCTGATAAAACTGTTCTTGTGGCTGTTCTTCCTCCAGATTCATTCTTCTGAAATAGTACTCCCCTATGGTAAATTTATCCAACCGGTCACCTACCAGTATCACCTGGTTATCTGCCCCGTTCATGGTACGGTATTCAACCTCTACCTGCTGGGCATGAATATCATATTTGAGCCATATGTCGCTGTAGAGTTTGCCGCGAATGGTTACGGAACCCTGATGTACCCAACCCTCCAACAGGTAAGGATGTCCAAGGCTACGAGGATGCCGGTTGTAGTACTGCATGCCATTGACCAGCTCCTGATCCTGACCATAGGCCCACTTCACCAGCTCACCATACCTCTGAGAGGAATTTCCGGAAGGCTGCTGCCCCAGGAGGGGCAGATAGATCATACAGAAATAAAAAATGGTTGACAGAACAACCTTACGTGCATCAAATCCCATTTGATGAGTATCTCAATTTAATTTCAGGTCATTTCTCACTTTGACCATTAAAAAGGCAAAACGTTTAACTACTTCGATAATTTTAAATATTCTACGACCTGAATGTGTCCCGCCTGTACGGCAAAAGAGGCCGCATCATCGCCATCTACATCCTTCAGCGACCTGTCGGCACTATAATTTAATAATACCTTTACCACCTCAAGGTTCCCCTCGGCTGCAGCATGCATCAGCGGTGAAAAATGCTCGTCGGAATCTACCTTATTGGGATCGGCTCCTCTCTCCAGCAGGATCTTTACTGTTTCAGGAAAGGGACCGGTGGCCCCGTACAAAAGTGCTGTGCGATCCATCATGTCCCGCTGATCCACCACGGCCCCGGCTTCAAGAAGGGAGAGTACAATCTTCGAATGCCCGTTAAAAGCTGCAAACATCAGTGCCGTATGTCCATCCTGATCGATAGCGTTGCACTTCACTCCCTGCTTCAGCAGTATCTTCACCTTTTCCAGCTCCCCGTCGTAGGCCGCCTGCCGAAAGGATTCCTCCTCTGCAGGGCCCGGCTGTACCTGCGCAACCTCATCGGTCATATGCCAGGTCTCCTTTTTGCTCTCTTCACCACCGGACGCTCCTTTACACCCTATCAACACTATGATCATTATGGAGTAGAGGAGAGGTCTAAAAAAGGAGTGTCGTATCATGATCCGGTGTTCTAAAAACAGGATTTGAAGATAGGAAAGAAATCGGGGCTTCTTATCTTAATCCTGCAACTTTAAATTCTTTTTTCGACAATATGTGACTGGCATGGCAATCAGACCATTGTTGGAACCGGCGATGTAAGTGGAGTAGGCAATGTTACTGCAGTCAACCCATAGAGTCCCTTAATACCACCTTCTGCGGTTCCCAAAACGGGGATTAACAATATTGTTGTAGATGGAGCCGAAGGTGTAGGTTATCCCTATCTCGCCCTCCAGATGGTAATTGGTTTCGAGCTCCTGCAGCTGAAGCAGGATCTCTGATTCGGACGCTTCCCCCTTTACCAGTGAGAGCTGATCATTGATACGGGCCGCAGCGCCCCCCACCCTAAATGACAATCCTTTCAGGATCCGGATGCTGACATACCCATTCAGTTCGACCCTGTTTTTTGTGAAATCATGAAAAAAATTGGATCCCTCCAACGAAACATTGATGGAACCCCATTTCTCCTGCACCTGGTATGCTACCTGCAACTGCTGCTGCCATAGCAACTCCTCCAGTTGATTGTATATGGTTGTATCGTCGTAGAGCCTGTATGAACTTCCAATACCATACAGAATCCTTAACTGCCTATGGGTGGACTTGGAGTAAGGAAAAAAATTGTATTCAAGAGAGGGTAAAAAGTCGATTGAAAGCCTGGTATTGGTATAGGAGGAGGAGAGCAGATCGCTCCTTACACCGGACGACCAATGCTCGCTGATACTCTTCACCACCAGCAGATCGAGGCCCTGGTAGCTTTTATCATTGGTATATAAAGTATCGTCGTAGGTATATTTGGTCCTGGTATAGCGGTGATCAAAATCAAAATCAAATTTCCAGTCATGGGTAATCTTTGTTGCAGAGACCGAACTCCGAAGCGACAGCTCCTTAAACGACTCCTCTCCTTCAAACTCGGGCTCAGCCTCCAGTTCAAATACCCAGTTGTTCCAATTATCGGTGACCACCTGTTTTTCAACGCGATCGGTTGGATTGATCTCCACTTCGCTAAACAACGGGGTTTTTGCCACATAGGGCATCAGTCCCATTTTAAGCATTTGCGTACGCCAGATCCTCCGGTAATCCCTGGAATCATCTGGCCTGCTTGAATAGACAAGGGTATCGTTCATTCCGGCGAACTCATGCTGACCCACAAATGTATAGGTATACTTTCTTCCGCCGCTTCCGGTTAACTCACTTGTCTCAAGGATATATACCTGGGCCTCTTTCACATCCCTCACATAGTTTACATAGGGTACCTCATCACGTATATAATTCATATCGCAGTGAGCACAGTCTATAAATATTCTGACTGCATCTTCCCTCTGAATCGAACTGTCGGCGTCAATCTCCTGTCCCAACGATAAAACAGAGAAAAAAAGAGAAATTATTATGAAGGCAACACCGGGAAAAGTTGTCTTGTTCATATACATTAGATTGGTTTCGGGCATTTTGTTAGACCGGGAAAAAGTCCAAAGGTTTAATCAACCCTCCACACAGAGTGCCTGGTTCAGCGCCCTGATCGCATTGTGGTAGTCTTTCCGGCCAATCACAAACTGCATATTCACCTGCATCAGCGACTGGGAGACCGCCTCCACATTCACTCCACTTTCAAAAAGTGCAGTGGCTGCCTTCGCAAGCGAACCGGGATAGGTAATATTGCTCCCCATGGCGCACACCAGCGCCGCCTCTTTAATGGTCACTTTATGATAGAGCCCTTTCAACTCGGTCATTATTCCATTCGACACATCCTTTTGCCAGAACACCATGGTAATGCTGTTGGCATTAGTGGCCTTCAGGATATAGGAGATATGGT
>DAOWNM010000251.1 GCA_030642565.1 Bacteroidota bacterium
ATTTCCACCGACGACGGGCCGGGCATACCAAATTCGGTATAGGCTGTATGGTGTGCCCTCTGCATGGTCGAATAGACCTCCTGACCAGTCTGCTGGTCACGAAACACATAGTGTCCGTGTCCCATCCCCATCAAGGGGGAGGTGCTTATAAACGGGGTGTAAGGGTCCATCTCCAGACACTGGCTGTTGAGCAGCCTTAAAGCCAATGACTGGTCGGTCATCCCGCTCCAGGCATTAAAGAGTTCATTGCCCCCCGACCACATAGCCAGTGAGGGATGCTCACGTAAACGCCTGATAATCGATTCTGACTCCTGCTTCAACACTTCCAGGTATTCAGGACTATCCTCATAATTATTACAGGCCAGCGGAAACTCCTGCCACACCAGAATCCCCCTTTCATCACACAATTCATAAAAAGACTCCTTGTTAACAATACCTCCTCCCCAGACCCTGAACATATTAAAGTTGGCCTCCAGAGCACGACCGATGAGCTCTGCGTATCTATCACGGGTGATGATCCCGGGGAATATCTCCGGGTTTACCCAGTTGCTCCCTTTGCAAAAGATCTTCCGTCCGTTTATTTCCAGCTGGATGGGAGCTACACTCCTGGTTTTAGGAAATCCCTCAGGCTCATTCCATGCACCCTCGTTCATCACCAGTTTCACCCTCCTGAAACCAATATGACCCCTGAATGTCTGCAACAATTTCCCATACTTATCGGTCAGTTCCAGGGTATAGGAGTAGAGGTAGGGATCTCCATGATCGTGGGGCCACCACAACTCCGGATTGGCAAGCTCACTATAGAGCACTCCCTTATCCTGGTATGAATTCAAATAACCCAAGTCAACCCTGCTACCTGTGGAATCAGCAAGAATCCATGTCATTCTGCAACCTGCCAGTTCCCTTCCGGTTGCCTCCACCCTGATAAAAGCTCTGTCCAGCTCCTCACTCAGAGAGTATTGTACCGAAACCTCCTCCAGGTGCGACGAGGGAAGGAGCTCCAGCCAGGTATCATCCCATATGCCGCTGGGGACCAATCGGGGGTGCCAGTCCCAACCATAACTTACCGCTGGTTTGACAGAAGCCGAGGCCTGGCTGCGGTCGGCAGGAACCAGGTGCTTCTTCGGTATGGGAAATATTTTGATTCGGAGCTCATTATTAACCTTAAGCAGTAAGGTCAGATCAAGTCTGACCGGGGTAAACATCCCCTCCTGATGAAGCAACCTCTCTCCATTGAAAATGATTTCAAATTCGTAATCAATGCCAAGGGAATGAAACACCAGGCGCTCTCCATCCTTCATCCTCGGTTTAAGGAAATGTGTTACATACACAAATTCTTGCTCCTCCATCCAGAGGTAATCCTTCCAGTTCTCCGCAAAATAGTAGGGGAAATAACCCTCTGCTTTTGCGACATCGAGCTGGACCGCACCGGGAACAGCAGCATCCGCCTTTTTCAGGTTTCCGGGATCACCATCCGTCTCATATTCCACCATCCACTCCAACTCCACCGGTGCCTGGGCCAACAGATGTCCAGATAGTATGCACCCGATGATAAAAAGAAGAGTTCTCTGCATGGTTTAAACAGTTAAATGGATGTGGACGGGGAGAGGAAAAATAAGATCCTCAGAATCCTGAGGATCTTAGTATGTTTCAAATGTGTATGTTAAAATTGAATCTATTCCCTAGCCTGCTGTCCAGCTTCCCGACTCTTCAAGTTCCCCGAAATAGTAGTGCCAGGAACCATTCCCCTGGGCATCCCATTCCATGTGGTAGAACAGTTCATCATAGAAATAGTAATCCACCTCCCCTGAACCATCAGGATTGATGACGATACTATATTCCATAAGATAATTATAGTCAGGATCGTCCACCTCATAGGACCAGTCGAAATGATAAGTGCCTGATGCATCGAGGCTCCAACTGTAGGTCATGTGAAGATCCACATAATCGTCCGGATTCTCTTCATAGAGCCCTATCCAGTTAAAACTATAAACCACCTCTCCCGCACTGCCATCTTTCATCTCCCAGGCGGTGATATAGTCAAACCTCGCACCTGCACCAATCTGGATCTCCATGGTCCAGTATTGCTTGTTACTATCTTCACTATAGGTCCAGTAGAAGGTCCAGGTTTCGCCCATATAGGACCAGGTCCACGACCATGTATCACCAGATCCCTTTTTAGATGAGTGCATTGCATTATCGGGCACGACCAGGTTATCCTGAAAAGCCGACATATCCAGGGCATCTTCGATCATTTCCACACACTCCTCAGCTTTCGGATCGGTAGATGCTGTCAACCCGGCGGGTAACATATCCAGAACCTCCTGGCTATCAAATGAGAGTTCTGCAAATTCGGGGGGCACATCCTCCTCTTTGTTACATCCTGCAACAAGAATTGCAAATAGAAAAAAAACTGTCCATCCTTTTAATAAAAAACTTCTATTCATGATTTTTTGATTTATGAGTGATTGGAAAAAAGGTTAAAACACTCCTATTCTATCAAATATAGCAGTTTTATTTGTCAAAATCAACGCCAGACCCACCGACTCTAAATGTAAAATACTATTACTTTTCAACTTAATAGCTGTTAATCAATCATTCTATAATGTGAAACCAAAACCAAAATATACCATGAATATGGGATAGCCCGAACCTGTCCTGAAGAGAAACATTCACTCCGGCACCGTCAAATTGAAGATCAGTTTCAGGGTGAAGAGACTCTCTCCTGTTTTCTTATGCTCTCCTGAATCCTCCTAAGTGCTGATAAAACAAAATTCCTGGGCAGGAACCGCGGGGCCAGGGCGAGGAGTTTATTAGAAAAACCGGGGATTACCCTGATCCGTCCTTTCATCATGCCCTTTAGGGCGGTCCTGGCCACCTGTTCTACCGTGGTGGTAACGATCTTCTCCTTTTTCTCTGCAGATCCGGAATACCTGGCAGCTGAGCTGGCGAAATTGGTATTAAAGAGTCCTGGCAACAAAACCGTAACCGTTACTCCGGTTCCTTTTACCTCGTTGGCCAGTGCCTCCGAAAAGAAGTGTATATAGGCCTTGGATGCATAGTAAATGTTCATAAGGGGTCCGGGTTGAAAGGCTGCCAGGGAGGAGATGTTCAGAATCCTGCCCGTTCCCCTTTTGATCATCTTCTGAACCACCAGCTTGGTCAGGCAGGTCAGGTTTAGCACATGAAGGTGAAGCATGGTCTCTTCTATTTGCCAGTCGGTCTCCGCAAAGAACCCGAAGAGGCCAAACCCCGCACTATTAATAAGAATATCAAATTCATATTGACCCACCTCCCCAAACAACTCTTCTGCAGCCCTGTTTTCTCCCAGGTCCCTTACAATAACTTCGGTTCCGGTGCCAGATGAATCCTGAATCGACCGGGCTGCCAGCTCAAGTCCATCCCCATCCTTATCCACCATCACCAGGTCATATGAATCAGCAGCAAGAAGCCTGCTGAACTCCAGTCCCAGTCCCGATGCCGCCCCTGTTATTAAAGCCTTTTTCCGGATCATAAAAATCTGAAAGTTATGCACTATATTTAGAGACTACAATATAGTTACTATGATAAAATATCTCTTCCATATTCTGGTCATCTTCCAGCTTTTGCTTCCTGGCTGTTCTCCTGTGGAGGATCAACTACTAATCGGTGCCAAGATCTATGAACACAACGGCCCCTATGACCTCCTTTTCAAACAGTGGAACCATATGGGCATCAACACCGGGTTCTGCAGTGAGAATCTCATCTCCAACCATGAGTTTATGAATGAGGCACGTGAGCATGGGATCTCCACCTTTGTAATCTTCCCTGTCTTCTTTAATCCCGAAGCCCTTGCCGAATCGCCCGGTCTGGCAGCCATAAACCGGAATGGTGAACCGACTGCAGAGGAGTGGGTGGAATTTGTCTGCCCCTCCAGGGAGGATTACCGCCGGCAGGTGGTGGAGCATGCGCGAAAGATCGTCCGGGAGCACCAGCCCGACGGGATCAGCATCGACTTTATCCGCCATTTTGTCTACTGGGAGAAGGTCTATCCAGACCGGGATCCCGCAACACTGCCCGTCTCCTGCTTTGACTCTCTCTGCCTGGCACATTTCCAGGCGGAAGCGGGGGTGACCATCCCGGAATCGCTTTCCACCACTCCTGGAAAAGCGGAATGGATCTTCGAGAACCACGGGGAGGCATGGACCAAATGGCACTGTGAACTGATCACCTCCATGGTGGCGCAGATTGCTAAAGCAGTCAGGGA
>DAOWNM010000302.1 GCA_030642565.1 Bacteroidota bacterium
GTATAGGAGGCACGTACCGCCACCATGGGCGGAGTGATATCGGGATACTGCTCCATGGGAAGAGTGAGCAGGGAGAGGGTACCTACAATTAAAATGACAATGGCAATGACCATCGCCACGATTGGTCGTCTGACGAAAAAATTACCCATGCGATCCTAATTTTCTGATTCTGAATTGGAAATATCTTTCAATACCGGATGTACTTTAATACCGCTTTTTACCTTCTGCAAGCCTTCATATACAATCTTATCTTCCGGACCGAGACCTTCTGTCACAATCAGGTAACTTGTCTGGTATACAGCTCCCACCTTGATCTCCCGGAATTCTATTTCATCCTGATCATTCACCACAAAGACATTATAAATGCCCTGCATCTCCTGGGCACATCTCTGAGGAATCAGCAATCCATCTGAAATTACATCAATGACGACCCTTACCCTGGCAAATTGTCCAGGTCTGAGGATCAGACTCGGATTGGGAAAAGATGCCTGCACTAAAATAGTTCCGGTGGTAGCATTTACCTGGCGGTTAACAAATTCTATTTCCCCCTCTTGCGGATAGATGGTCCCATCTGCCAGGATCATGGTCAGCCCCTTTCGCGATCCATTCCGCTGGACCCTGGCTGAATCAGTTCCGCCAAGGAATGGACGGACAATTTCCAGGTACTTCTCTTCGGGGATATGAAAATTAACGAGTATCGTATCGATCCTGGATACCTCATTCAGAACCACATTTGAAAAACCTCTTCCCACATAATCTCCGGGATAAGCTTCCGTTTTACCTATGATACCTTCTATGGGAGAATAGATTTTTGTGTATCCCAACTCTATCTTTGCTGATTCAAGGGCTGCCTCTGCAGCTTTAACTGCCGCACCTGCCGCGTCACGCTGGGCCACGGCAGCATCCAGGTCACTCTGACTCACTGCATTGATCTCGGCAAGTGGTTTGATCCTGACCAGGTCGCTTTCAGCTTTTACCAGCATGGTGTTTGCTTCAGCAAGCAGACCCATGGATCCGGCCACCTTTGCTTCAAAGGGCTGGGGATCGATAGAGTAGAGTAATTGACCTTTCCTCACCCTTCTACCCTCTTCGAAATGTATCCCTTCGAGGAAACCATCCACACGCGCCTGAATGGAAATGTCGAACAGACCATAGGTTTGTCCCACGAATTCTTCAATCACAGGAATCTCCTGCTGAATCACCTGTACTACCTGCACACTGGGAGGAGGCAACTTTTCTGCACTTTTCTCTTTGCAGCCCGAAACAAAGGTGAAAAGTGCCAGGACAAAGGTTAATACTATCACATGATTTTTCATAGGGGTAGTTAATTGATTAAAAGGAACACTAATGTAATAATTTATAAGTTAACAGTTCATACACAAAATGGTTTAAGGTTCTGCAAACTTTCATCACTATCTTTAGTAACCGATGAGGGAACTAAAATCATTTCTAATTCTATGAAACAAATGAAATCCGAAATGCTGTTTACCCTTATCCTGCTCTACTTATTGATATACTTAAGGAGCATGAGAAGGAGGCCACCGAATAAGAATATCTTTCTATCTTTGCAGCCCTTTTTATTACAGCTCATCATCTTATCAATCATATGATCACAGTTGCAGGATTACGAATACAATTTGGGAAGCAGGTATTGTTTCAGGAGGTAAACATGAAGTTTACGCCGGGGAACTGCTATGGTGTTATTGGAGCCAATGGGGCAGGAAAATCGACCTTTCTGAAGGCCATTTCAGGAGAGATCGATTCCACGGCGGGCCACATATCCCTGGGGCCGGAAGAGAGACTATCGGTACTAAGCCAGGATCACTTTGCTTTTGATGAACATACAGTGCTAAACAGTGTGCTTAAAGGGTACACCCAGCTATGGGATGTGATGCAGGAGAAGGATGCGCTCTATGCCAAACCGGACTACTCCAATGAAGATGGTATCAGATCCTCTGAACTGGAGGAACAATTTGCAGATATGGATGGCTGGAATGCCGGGAGCGATGCTGCCACGCTGCTCAGCAACCTGGGAATTAAAGAGGCGCTGCATGACTTGCTGATGAAAGATCTGAGCGGAGAGCAAAAAGTGAGGGTATTGCTGGCACAGGCGCTCTTTGGAAAACCCGACAACCTGTTGCTGGATGAGCCTACAAACGATCTGGACCTGGATACGGTCAGGTGGCTTGAGAACTACCTCTCCAATTATGAAAACACGGTTCTGGTGGTCTCCCACGACAGACACTTCCTGGATGCCATCAGTACGCACACTGTGGATATCGATTTTGGAAAGATTCAGATGTTCGCCGGAAATTACAGCTACTGGTATCAAAGCAGTCAGCTGGCACTGAGACAGCAGCAGATGCAGAACAAAAAAGCAGAGGAGAAACGAAAAGAACTGCAGGAGTTTATTGCACGTTTCAGCGCCAATGTGGCCAAGTCAAAGCAGACCACCAGCCGCAAAAAGATGATTGAAAAGCTGAATATTGCAGATATTAAGCCCTCCACCAGGAAGTATCCCGGTATTATTTTTACACCCGAGCGGAAAGTGGGCGACAGAATACTGGATGTGAACGGGTTAAGCGCAAGTGTGGATGGGACCATTCTTTTCAAAGATGTGGAATTTCAGGCCAACAAGGGCGATAAGACCATTTTCCTCTCCAGAGATCCCAGGGCCATGACTGCCTTTTTTGAAATCATTAACGGTAATCAAAAAGCCGATGCGGGTGGTTATCAATGGGGACAAACCATCACCTCTGCATACCTTCCCCTGGACAATTCAGGCTTTTTTAAAAACGACCTGACCCTATTCGACTGGTTGTGCCAGTTTTCGACCGACACCATGGAAGCTTATATACGTGGTTATTTAGGAAAAATGCTCTTTTCAGGAGATGATATTTATAAACGGGTTGCCGTTCTCTCCGGTGGAGAGAAGATGAGATGTATGATCTCCCGACTGATGCTTGCCAATGCCAATGCCCTGATCCTGGATACTCCTACCAATCACCTGGACCTGGAGTCTATTCAGGCTTTTAATAACAGTCTGCTCAGGTATCCCGAGAATATCTTTATGTCGTCTCATGACCATGAGGTGATTCACTCGGTCTGTAACCGGATCATTGAGCTAACACCCAATGGAATTATCGATAAGCTGATGGACTACGACAATTATATTGAGGATGAAGCGATCAAGGCCCTCAAAGATAAAATGTACAATGAATAGAGTTAACCGATCTCCTTCTGGGAATGGGCGTTAACAAAAAGGATATTGCCCAGCCCATCAAACCTGTCAAATGTCCGGACCCCCTGTTTTTTCAGGACACCGGCTTGGAATCCAATAATGCAC
>DAOWNM010000230.1 GCA_030642565.1 Bacteroidota bacterium
CCAGCGTTCCAATGCGGTGATGGCAAAGATTGAGGCCATCCTTGACCAGTTTGAGGAGATTAAATATGTAACCTCTGTATCGGGTTTTAACCTGCTTTCAGGAAGTATGTCCACCAACTCAGGGGTGGTATTCCTTACCCTTGCCGATTGGAAAGAGCGGGATATAACTGCTCTTCAGCTGGCAAAGAAAATCAATGCTGCTTTATATACGGGAATTCCGGATGCACGGGTATTTGCTTTTGGACCTCCTGCCATTCCCGGTTTGGGAACGGGTGCCGGTTTTACCATGATGCTTCAGGATAAAGGAGGCAACACCATCGATTACCTGGCCGAACAGACCATGAAGTTTATTGCGGCAGCGCAACAGCGTCCCGAAATTGGAAACGTTTTCACCACTTTCCAGGCCAATACGCCCCAGAGATCTGTGGAGATAAACCGGGATAAGGTGCTGAAAACGGGTGTGGCCCTGGATGATCTGTATACCACCATTAGTGCTTTTCTGGGGGGGGCATATGTAAATGATTTCAACCGGTTTGGACGTCTTTATAAGGCTTACGTGCAGGCCGAACCGGAGTACCGTCAGAATGAGCAGCAACTCTCCCTCTTTTTCGTTAAGAATAGCCAGGGAGAAGACATCCCCCTCTCCTCGCTGGTCTCTGTGAAGAAAATATCGGGTCCGGAGTATACATACAGATACAATCTGTACAGAGCCGTGGAAGTTTCTGGTACACCCGCCTCCGGTTACTCATCCATCCAGGCACTGGATGCACTGGAGGAGGTGGCAGCGGAGGTGTTGCCCTTCGATATGGGATATGAATGGAGCAACATGTCATATCAGGAGAAGGCTGCATCCGGATCGGGTAATGTGGTTTTCCTCTTTGCACTGATCTTTGTGTTCCTGATCCTGGCTGCCCAGTATGAGAGCTGGTCGCTGCCGTTTAGTATCCTTTTGGGAACACCCTTTGCTATCTTTGGGGCCATGTTGTTTCTGATGGTGGCCCGTTTTTTCAGTGAGAGTTTCGAAAACAATGTTTTTACACAGATCTCACTGGTGATGCTGATTGCCATGGCTGCAAAAAATGCGATACTGATTGTTGAATTCGCGAAACTAAAGTTTGATGAAGGAATGAGTCTTGTGGAAGCGGCCATGGAATCGGCCCGGCTCAGGTTTCGCCCCATACTGATGACTGCCTTTTCATTTATCCTGGGAATTTTTCCATTGGTTGTGGCCAGCGGGGCAGGAGCAGAGGCACGCAAAGTGATGGGCATGGCCCTGCTGGGAGGGATGATTCTTGCCACCCTGCTGGGGGTATTCTTTTACCCCATGCTGTTTGTACTGATTGGAAAACTTGGCAAGTATGAGCAGAAGAGAGATGCAAAAAAATTGCAGCAAACCAACGATTGATCCAATAATAATCATGTATATGAAGATCTTGAAGGCATTATCCATATCACTTTTCCTGGCCCTTGCAGTAACATCCTGCATGGTTGGACCGAAGCTTGAGAAGCCTGTTGTTGATGCAGAGGAGCAGTTCAGGTTCGACAGTATAGTAGGTGACTCTATGATCAACCTGGCCTGGTGGGAGCTGTTCAGCGACCCTGAACTGGATACCATGATATATTCTGCCCTGGAACACAACCAGGATATTTTAATAGCCATGTCAAGAATTGAGCAGGCCTATGGGGTACTGGGTGTCTCCAAGGCCGATCTCTATCCCCAGTTTGGTTATGATATATCGGGAACCTATGGGAAACCCAACCCTGCAGGTGCGGGAACAGATGCTGGTGGAGTGATCAATATTACTCCCAACGTTTACTGGGAGCTGGATTTCTGGGGTAAAGTGAGGCGATCGAACCAGGCTGCCCGGGCTGAAATTGCTGCCTCCGAGGAGGTACTGCGTATGGTACAGATTGGAATCATAACAGCAGTTGCAGATGGATACTTTCAACTGCTTGACTATGATCAGCGCCTGGATATTGCACGCTATACATGGGAGACCAGAACAGAGTCCCTCTGGATTATTGAACAGCGTTTCGAGAAAGGGGTGGTTCCGGAAATTGATCTGAATCAGGCCCAGCAACAGGAGGCCATTGCCGCAACTGCCATTCCCACATATGAGCGAAGTGTGGCACGAACCGAGAACTATCTGAGTATACTTCTGGGCCAGAATCCCAGGAACATGGAGCGTGGATTGCTGGACGAGCAATTGATCCCTCCGGATATACCCATAGGAATCCCGTCGGAACTTCTTCAGAGAAGACCAGATCTTGTTCAGGCTGAGCAACTGTTTTACGCAGAGACAGCCCGTATTGGAATGATGCAGGCCATGCGCTTTCCTTCATTCAGCATTACAGGTGCCATGGGTCTGGCCAGCAGTGACCTCTCTACACTGCTCAGTAGTGACGCACTTATCTACAGTGTAGGTGGAAGTATCCTGGGGCCAATATTTAATTGGGGTAAAAACAAGCGAAGGGTTGATATCCAGAAGGAGACAGCCCGTCAGGCTTTATTCAGGTATGAACAATCGGTCCTGAATGCCTTCAGAGAGGTGGATGATGCCCTTATTGATGTGAATACCTATGGCCGGGAAGTGGAATCAAGAGAGCGACAAAAACTGGCGGCCATCAATGCGGCCAAGCTTTCGAGGGCACGTTACGACGGTGGTCAGACCGGCTATCTTGAGGTCCTGGATACAGAGCGATCCCTGTTCACTGCCGAACTGGAGACCACTGCAGTTAAAGGATCTCTGCTTTCATCCTATCTTTATCTCTATAAGGCTCTGGGAGGAGGTTGGATCACCCCCACAGAGGAGACTCCCTGAGGATACCACTTTTTTTAGTGCACTTTTCTGATCTCATCTATAAATCAGGATAAAAATCTACTCAATTTGGAGGTGTCGCCGCGGACAACTGCTACATGAAGGAGAAGATGGGGGGATCTATCCGTTTGGGATGTGGCCGGCAGGAGAGGGAGTAGCAACAGGAACACAGAAGTAACTGTCAGGGAGATCTTATTCACCTGCAACCCTTTTGTGAAAATGTTTTGAATCGCCCCATTCATGATATCCAATCTCACCATCGGCCAGTTGAATCCTTACATCCAGGCAGTTTTTGCACTCTTCGGGCTCCTCATCCACACAAGGTTTATTCTCATAGAGCGCATAATCGTTTCGGTACTTTCCCGGGGTGATATTGGGCATAATGATATTGGCACCCACTTTCACTGCTTTCTCCCTTCCCAGGGGATCGATGGCCTGAAGGGCAGTAGCGGCTGCAATGTTAATATCCTTCATCAGGATGCGGAGGGTGGCGATCATCTTCAGAGCCAGGTCGAATCGCTGTTCAATGGGCAGCAGCTCATGCCTGTATTGAAACAGTGGAGTGTGCTGGTGCTCAATATAGGGTCCCATGCCCACCATGTCGATGTCGAAATGTTTCATGAACAGCAGGTCGTCGGCCAGGTCTCCGGAATTCTGGAAGGGAAGTCCGATCATCACTCCGGTACCCGTCTGGTAACCGATTCTTTGAAGAGTTTTCAGACTGGTTAGTCTTCGGGCATAATCGTGAAGCGTATCGGAAGGGTGGTAACGCTGGTATAGATTCGGGTTGGAGGATTCGATCCGCAGAAGATAGCGGTGGGCACCTGCTTTAAACCACCTCTCATAAACCTCCTCCACCTGTTCACCCAGGGAGAGCGTGATCCCCAGTTTGCCTTTTGAAAGCTTCTTGATCTCCTTCAGAAGCTTCTCCACTCTGATTGTATGTGTTGAAGATTCCAGCTCGCCCGCCTGCATCACAAGAGATCCATAACCATTCTCATGTGCAAACCGGGCTGCATCCAGAATCTGTTCATCGGTTACATTGTAACGTTGTACTTCACTGTTGGATCTCCTGATCCCACAATAGTAGCAATCCTTTCCGCAGATGTTGGAAAACTCAACAAGTCCCCTGAAATGTACCCGGTTGCCAATCTCCTGCAGTTTTATTTCATTGGCCTTTTTAAAAAGTAGTTGCTTCTCATCTCCGGTCGCCTCCAGCAAGCTGATAATCTCTTCCCTGCCCAGTCCCCCCCCCTCCAGTATCTCTTTCACTCCCATGCTCTTCTCTCTTTTTTATAAATATGTCAATGAATTGGATTCAAGCTTTACAAATGGGGCCACGGCCCGCTCAAAAATGCCATGCATATAGGCAATGGCCATACCGTAATTGGTTACCGGAATTCCGGCATCAATAGCTGGTTTTAGTCTATTAATCAGTTGTTTACGTGTGATCATGCAGCCCCCGCACTGGATCACCATACTGTAATCGGTGATCTTTCCGGGAACTCTATCAAGGCCTGCCACCACCTGGTATTCCAGTTGCATTCCGGTGAAACCGGAGAGCCACCTTGGAATTTTCACCCTCCCGATATCATCGCAGGAGACATGGTGGGTACACGACTCAAGGATCAGGATCTTATCTCCATCCTGTAACTTCGAGAGGTGGTGTGTTCCCTTGAGGTAGTTCTCAAAATCGCCTTTGTATCGTGCCAGTACTGTGCTGAAACTGGTCAGTGGAATGTTATCGGGGATGGAGGCATCCGCCTTTTTAAAAACCTGGCTGTCGGTAATGACCAG
>DAOWNM010000240.1 GCA_030642565.1 Bacteroidota bacterium
CAGGGTTGGATCTATCCTATCCAAAGGATGAATTTGAAACCTCGGAGGAGCACCGGATCAGGATGGAAGAGCTGGCTGACCTGAGCCTGGGGGTTCTCCAGGGCGAGATGGAAAAACAGTATGGTGTAAAGGCGAAATCGAAGTATGTGGAGATTCCATTGCAGGGATTGATGGGCTACAATGCCGATCTGCAGATCTATAAGATCAAATTTATGGAGACTGAAGCGGGAGTGGCCATTCCCATTGAGGCGGCCCGGAAGTTTAAAGAGGAGTGGAGCCGTGCTCATATTCGTGCCACCCGTCAGAGGGTTGATAATCGGGCCAGCTACAGGTACGGTAATTTTGAGCTGTTCAACCCGGTCGACAGGCGATACTACCAGGTTACCCCGCTGGAGAACCCTTTTCACATTGAGGAGGAGCAGGCGACAACCAGATCCACAGTACAGACAACCTCTTCGGAGAGCGATGAAGGTGCAGTCACAGAGGGAACCACCTATGCACTGATGTTTGCCACCAATGTGTATGACTACTATTCCGACCTGGTAAACCCGGTGCTGGATGCCCGGACCATCGCCATGGAGCTGGAGGAGAGCTATGGTGTAAAATCGGAGGTAATCATCAATTCAACCCTCTCCGAAACAGCAGCAATAATCAGGGAGTATGCCTCCAGGAGCTATGGGCCGGAGGATAACCTGATGATCTTTTTTGCCGGGCATGGCATCTACGATGAGGTGTTCAGGGAGGGATATGTGATCTCCCGCGATTCAAAAACAGACGACCTGGGGAAAACCTCTTACCTCTCTCACTCCAACCTTCGTACCATGGTCAATAATATCGACTGCCCCCATATTTTTCTGGTGATGGATGTCTGTTTTGGGGGAACCTTCGATCCCCACCTGGCTGCCACCCACAGGGGGGCGGCTGTTCAGTATGCCGATATCACTACTGAAGAGTTTATAGAACGGAAGTTAAAGTATAAAACGCGGCTCTATCTGACCTCAGGTGGCAAGGAGTATGTGCCAGACGGAAGACCTGGATTTCATTCCCCCTTTGCCCGCAGGTTTATTGAATCGCTCAGGTACTATGGCGGAGCGGACGGTGTGTTGACCACCTCGGAGATCCTGCAATTTGTGGAGAAGGTAAACCCGCAGCCCAGGTTCGGTGAGTTTGGCAACAACGAACCGGGCAGCGACTTTATCCTGGTGGTGAAGTAAGCCATGTTGTTTACGGCCTACTTTTTATGATACCAGAGGTCCAGCAGAAACCAGATGATAATAGATAGCAGGTAGATGACTATACCTGTAAGGGTGGTGATCATGGAGACTTTCAATCCCCCCGCCATCATGGCCGGGGATACATCTCCGGCCGCCTCTATGGCAGTAAAAGCCGAAAGCAGCCCGATCATCTGTCCCAGGATCCCGGTGATCATGGTGAACAGACCAAGCGATTTTACGTACTTAAGCTGGTACTTGAAATCTACTTTTTCCGATGCCTTTCCACTGGCAATGGTGATGGCAAAGTATACAGCTACGGTCACGATGATGACCAACAATATGGTGAGAATACTCATAAACAGGGTACCTCCCATGATAAACCATTCTTTCATAACGTTAAAATTTAAGTGAATAATAATTACACTACAAAGTTAAGAGGGACGGGGAATACAGCGCAAGGTCGAATCCGGCTCGAAACCTGCATTCTGCCGACAATAGCCCTATCAAGTGCAATTTTTTGCGATATTTATGCAGATGAAAACCTGGCGTCACATTATTTTCTGGATCATTGTATATGGATCGCTGACACTGATCTTTGCTGATTGGGTTGGTGGAGCCATGGAGGCATTCTATTATGTCTCTTTGATGATGCCGGTGATTATCGGCACCTCCTATTTCTTTAACTACGTCCTGGTTCCCCGCTACCTTTTCAAGCACAGGTTTCTCCTGTTCGGTCTATACTCCTTCTATATGCTGGTGGTTTCTCTCTGTATGGAGATGGTGGTGGGTATTCTCGCCTTTTTACTGATGATCTACTATGGTATCAATGAAAATGGAGTATTGATTACCGATGTTTTTATTATGGCTGGTACGCTCTATTTTGTGGTGCTGGTGATGTCCTTTATCCTGCTGATCCGGCACTACTTTGTGGATCAGCGTGCCATAGGCCGCCTGGAGGAGAAACAGGCGCAGCTTGACCTGGGATATTTCACAGTTCGCTCAAACAGGCAGACTGCCAAAGTAAAATTTGAGGAATTGCTATACCTGGAAAGCCTGGGTGATTACATTGAGTTTCATCTGGTAAACGGTTCTGCAATCTCTTCCAAAGAGAAGATCAGTCACATGGAAAAAATCTTGCCGGAAGGATTTCTTCGAATTCACCGCTCCTTTATCGTGAATCGGTCAAAGATTTCATCCTTTTCAAGGGAATATGTGGTGGTAGGAGAGAAGGAACTCCCCATCAGTCGTAGTTACAGGCAGGAGGTGGTCGGTATGCTCAACGGAAAATAGAGCAGCCCGATCACTCTTCCAGAGCTTTTGACTCTTCAGAATTCAATTTTGCCATGCGGGTTACTTTCTCCTTTGTCACAGTATTGGAGGAGAGCACCAGTATGCAGATCACAAAGAGCACAAGCTGCTTTGCATCCTGAAGTATAATCAAACCCACCAGGGAAAACAGGGCGGTCCCCTCTATCATCGCCCAGCGGATGATCATGGCCGCTTGAAATTGCTCAAACTTCTTTGAGAATGTTTCACCTGCATCAATGGCCTCCATTCTTCGCGATGATATGGTATAGGCGGCCGGTATAGATGCCATCAGAAACACATTGACATAGGTGAGTATATCAATCCCCTCTTTGAATGCCGGGATCTGCATCTCATTGAGATAGATACCCACTAAAAAGAAAAGAAGCAACCCTGTATTCAATGCATAAAAAATAATCTTCAGGGCGCGGAATGCAGCTTTGGGTTGAAATTTCTCTCCTATCATCGTCTTAACAATTGAATGTTAAATTTACTGTTTTGGGTATGAATTCAAAATGTTTACTACAGTTGATTACTATCCATCCAACTGGACACCATTTTGTGAAACACCTCTTCCACCTGGATCATCCATGTCAGATCCTCCCTTTGACTGGCATAATGGTGATACGGATCCGGCACATAATTGGAGGGATAAGCGATAAAACGTGTTTTACCGTATAGAGTTTGTAAATCTTCCCAGGCTCTGTCAAACTCTGCCAACTCATGACGAACTTTTTCAACTCCAACTAACTGCTGAGCTTTGTTGTCAGTATCACATTGCTTCAGAGCAAGTAATAGACAGGGTGCAGCTATTTGGAAATCATTAATAGCCGAAAATATTTCCCAATGGTATCTGTTTCTTTTAGACCCGTGATAGATTGAATCCAGTACTGTTGATGTACGTTGATAATCATCAACAATTAGTACAGCTTCACTTAACCGTTGTGCATACATTTTACTCCAGCTACCTGGCTTTTGTAAATCGGGCAGTTCAATCAGCCGGTCAGTAAAATCAGTTTTTTCAGGTTTTTTCTGTTCTTTCTGCTCTTCCGGGGTGAGCCAATGAGCCATCCCGGACATATTAAACAAAGCATTATTTAAATTCATACGGCCCTCTTCCCTGTTAAAAGCTTTTTCCCAAAACAGTGCTGCTTCCCGTAACAACCCATAAAGGTTTGCATAGTCAGGTATGGATGCCCCGTATTCTCTTTGCAGGTAAGCAATATCATACTCATCGAGTCTCCGTCCATTGGGAGACCAGCTGTATTCGGCAGAAGCAATAAACCCACGCCAGTAGGTTTCCATGTGGGGCGATCTGTCATCCCAGGCTGTGCAAAGCATACCGTCAATTCCTTTCTCTGCTGCCAGTTGTACAAAACTTTGGATGGCAACAATACCTCGCGACGATGTACCTTTCCCCCTTTCATCGAAAGGGAACAGGGCTGCCGGTCCCGATTGGGCTGCCGTGGCAATCATCGCCTTTAATCCATGGTCCCGGTACCAGTCGAGGGCAAAAATATTGCCCGGCTGTTGAGCCATTGAATAATTCCAGCGCATGTAGACGCAACTTTTCGGAAAATCAGAAATCACCTGTTCCAATATGGGTTTGCCTTCTTCCCAATCCCTGGCAGCCTGTTCGAAATTGATATCAGTTTTATAGGTACTTTCATATACTCCCGCTTCTTTCAGGGGCATATCGTCCCAGAAAATGGGTATTCGTCCGTTCTCTTTGGCAAATTCACAAACTCTTTTCAGCCAATATAAGTTTAAGCTCAATATTCCTTCTTTATCAGCCGTTGGCTTACATCGTGGGCACAACCCGATATTACCAATCTCGTCTCCTCCGATATGGAGGTACCTTGAGCCGGGAGTTGCCCCAATGGCGTCAAGATATAGATCGAATAGTACATCATAAGTCCCTTCATCCATCGGGCAA
>DAOWNM010000246.1 GCA_030642565.1 Bacteroidota bacterium
GTCGCACCGGCTATTTAATATAATGCCTAATTATAGGACAATCTGCATAAACCTCATTTTATATCAGCATTTTGAGCGCTGACATGTGCGATCTATTTACCTGAGCGATCAGGCGAAGGCAAGCGGCGAAATCTTGAGGATAACATCGTAGTTAACCAGAATATCACCTGGAATGTGAAAGTCCCCAAATGAGCAGCTCTGCCAGCGCAGATATAATATCAATTATAGGACAATGATTGCTGGTGAGAATGGATTCAACCAAAGCTGGTAGACTAGGAGAAGGCCGCAAATCCTTTTAACATAAAATCGGTACCGATATAGGGCAGCTGCGCAGCGCCTATATCTGATTTTATGTTAATCAGCAGAGCTGACCAGGAATTGCTTGCATTGTCCTATAATTAATGTTATGTTAAATAGAAAATATAGGAAGAAAGGGAGATACATAATAATACCTCCCCTTCGGTTTTATTAATAAGAGTTGCTTTTTAACTACAAATTTTCTTTCAACTCCTTTACACGATCATATTGCTCTGTCATCTCCTCTTTGTAGTAAATTCTTTGGAGCAGATCAAGTGTCTCAAATTTAACTAATTCATTCTCTGAATTCAGTTCATAAGCTTTTTCCAGTATCGGAATGGATGTCTGGTATTTCTCTTTCCCCAGTTCAATAAGCTTGGCACGTGTAGCTTCATGCTGTTCATCGTGCGACCTTTCAAAGAAATCGGCGCCCTGCAGATAATAGATATATCCCAGATCATACCATATATAATAGATGGATGGGGCAATCTCTCCAGCCTTATTATACGCCTCAATAGCCTTGTCGATGAATTCAACTTCCTCTTTATTGATCAGCATACGTCCCAGCCAGTAGTAAGATTCTGCGATGTTAGGATTATTCTGTGTCACACTTTCCATAAAGGTGATACCCTCATCTATCTGTTTTAACTGAATATAAGTATCTGCTACATTGGCTATAACATTCACAGTATCAGGATACTTTGCATAAGCTTCTTTCAGAATTTCCAGCGCACTAACAGTATCGCCGATGGTCAAATAATCCATCTTTATCTGGAGATAGGTGTTTGGTCCGCCGAAATCGGCATCAGTCAACTGCTTATAGTATTCGATGGCCTTTTTGTAGAGCTCATTATTTTTAGTCTTACCTGCAATCTCCCTGGAGATAATACCGGAATACTGGACCATCACTGTATCTATTTCACCGGCAAAAAGGCCAAGCTGATTTATCTCCAAAACGTCTTCAAAGGAACCAAGTGCACTTTCATAATCTTCAATATAATAGGAATTTACACCCCGCCTCTTTAATAATGCCTTTACTGCAATTAAACCCTCCTTTATCTTTGGTTCCAGCTTGCCTGCAGCGTCAAGTTCCAGTGCTTTCTTATAGGCATCAATTGAAACCCTCAGTGGATCCTCAACAATGGGGTTAACTCTCTCCCACTGTTGCAAAACACCATCCACAAAAAGATATTTCATGCTCTCATAGATATAGGTCTCATGAAGAGAGCTATCTTCCATAGTCTCGTTTTCAATACTTATGGGTTGCTTGTAGAAGAGGGTGAGCATTTGGGAGTCCATCCCCTCCTGGGTCTGTTCCAGTCCAATGTTAAAGACATCCTGGAAGAGGTCTCCCCTTTTCAGCCAGGTGCTGGCTTTTACACTCTTTTTAGCGTCCTGAATTTCTGCATTACTTTTTTCAACTTTCTTCTTGACCGTATTGGCTTTCAGAAGAACAACAGTTGCACCCATATCCTGGGCATTAAGGCCGATTACAGCTGTGGCAATGATTACCAGTGTTACTAACTTTCTCATATTGATTGTGGTTAATTTGATTCCAAAAATACAACTTTACCTATTACCTTCAAATAGAATGCCAGAACAGTTTCCTATTCTTCAACAACTTCATCTTCTAACCTGTTACCATCTTCATTTTCATTGTTGGCAGGCACCTGGGTGGCAGCAGCGATCTGATCTCCCTCCCTTAGGTTTATCAGCCTTACACCCTGCGTGTTACGACCCATAACCCTGACACCACGAACAGCCAGCCTGATGGCAATTCCATTTTCGGTAATAATCATCAGGTCATCATCATCTGTAACCGCTTTCATAGCGATGAGGTTACCGGTCTTATCTGTAATATTGATGGTTTTGACACCTTTCCCACCCCGATTGGTAATCCGGTAGTCCTCCAGGGCAGAACGTTTTCCAAATCCATTTTTAGAGATAACCAGGATATCCTGTTCCCCCTGTCTGGCAGTAACCATTCCAACCACCTCATCTTTGGCCCCCCCAAGGGTAACCCCTTTTACGCCCGATGCGGTTCTTCCAACAGCCCTTACTTTTTCTTCATGAAACCGAATCGCTTTTCCGGAACGGACAGCCAGCATCATCTCCATGTTTCCATCGGTTAGCCTGGCATCCAGGAGGGTATCCCCTTCCCTAACCAAAATGGCGTTGATCCCGTTCTGACGGGGCCTTGAGTAAGCCTCCAGCCTGGTTTTCTTGATCACACCTTTCTTGGTAGCCAGAACAATATAGTTGTTGTTGATATACTCATTGTCTTTCAGGTTCTTCACATTAACAAAGGTCTTGACTGTATCCTCCTTCTCAATATTGATCAGGTTCTGGATGGCCCTTCCCTTGGTTGCACGAGCTCCCTCTGGAATCTGGTATACCTTGAGCCAGTAGCACTTACCGTTCTCAGTGAAGAACAGAATGGTATTGTGCATGGTGGCTACAAACATATTCACCATAAAATCCTCCTCCCTGGTAGTGCTTCCTTTGGCACCCACTCCTCCTCTGTTTTGGGTACGAAACTCATGAAGTGGAGTACGTTTAATATAGCCAAGCTTGGAGATGGTGATGACCATATCTTCATCTGCATAGAAATCCTCGGGATCGAATTCTCCTTCATCAGGAACCATTTCAGTTCTTCGCTCATCCCCAAACTTCTCTTTCACCTCCAGAAGCTCCTCTTTGATGATCTCCATACGCAGTCCATCATCGGAAAGTACCCTCTTGTAGTACTCGATCATCTTCATTAACTCGTCGTACTCCGCGCGTAGCTTATCACGCTCAAGACCCACCAGGCGCTGTAGTCTCATATCTAGAATGGCCCGGGCCTGGATCTCTGTGAATCCAAACTTCTCCATCAGCCCTTCCCTCGCCTCATCAGGTGTTCTCGACGCCCTGATCAATGCGATCACCTCATCAATATGGTCCAGTGCCTTCAACAGCCCTTCCAGGATATGGGCCCTCTTCTCGGCCTGATCCAGCTCATACTGCGTACGACGCACCACCACATCATGCCTGTGATTCACAAAATAGGTGATGATTTGCTTCAGGTTCAGTGTACGCGGACGCCCCTTCACCAGTGCAATGTTATTTACATTGAAAGAGGTCTGTAACTGAGTGTATTTCAGTAAATTATTCAAAACGACATGTGCACTGGCCTCCCTCTTCATGATGATCACAATGCGCATACCCTGTCGGTCCGATTCATCATTGATATAGGAGATCCCTTCGATTTTCTTCTCATTGATCAGATCGGCAGTTTTGCGAATCAGTTCAGCCTTGTTAACCAGGTAAGGTATCTCTGTAATAATAATCTTCTCCCGGCCCGAATCTGTGACCTCAATTTCACTTTTGGCCCTGACAACGATCCTTCCCCTACCGGTCTCATAAGCCTCCTTCACACCATTGTATCCATAAATGATACCACCTGTAGGGAAATCGGGTGCTTTCAGGATCTCTGTGAGCTCGCTGATCTCAATATCATTGTTTTCGATATAGGCAACGATTGCGTCCACCGAATCAGACAGGTTATGGGGTGGCATATTGGTGGCCATTCCCACCGCAATACCGGATGTTCCATTGATCAGCAGGGTCGGGACGCGGGTAGGCATTACAGTAGGCTCTTCCAGCGTATCATCAAAATTGAGCTGGAAATCTACGGTATTTTTGTCCAGGTCAGCCATGCTCACCTCTGCGATCTTCCGCAGACGGGCTTCAGTATATCTCATAGCAGCCGGACTATCCCCGTCTACCGATCCAAAGTTCCCCTGACCTTCTACCAGTGGATAACGTAACGACCACTCCTGTGCCATTCTTACCATGGCATCATATACTGAAGAATCGCCGTGTGGATGGTATTTACCCAGCACCTCTCCAACTATCCTTGCTGACTTTTTATAGGGTCTGTTTGAAAAAACTCCCAGTTCCGACATCCCAAAAAGCACCCTGCGGTGAACCGGTTTCAGACCATCTCTAACATCAGGTAAAGCACGTGAAACAATCACTGACATCGA
>DAOWNM010000148.1 GCA_030642565.1 Bacteroidota bacterium
ACTCTGAGGCCCGGAATGTTCCCTGTGACTGTCCCAGTTCATCGGTCCGGTCAAAAGTGCCGTAATTCACATAATGCATCCCCGCAGCAAAATTTCCAATCCCTTCTACAGCATACCCATAGGAAGCATATCCGTAGTTCACTCCTGCGAAATAGTTCACATAGTTGAGATTGAGGTTATTGTGCATTCCGGATGTGAGAAGAGCCGGATTATGAAACACCATATTGATGTCATCATCCATCAGTGAAACCACCTCTCCTCCCAGTGCAGCAACCCTGGCGGCATTAGCAAGACCAAGAAAACTGTAGGTCGACTCTCCCCCTTTCTGAGCCATACCTCCCTGGAAAAGCAACAACAAAAACACGGTGATAGTTATACCTCGAATCATATCCTATTAAACGCCAATCGACACGCTATATTATTCCTCAATACATTTAATAATCTGCTCACCTGCCAGATCCACCCACTCCCTGTATTCCCGACAATCAAATGATTTCATCCTCTCCAGGATCCCCTGATCTATCTGCGAGACTGCCACCCCGATCCCGTTTGCTGTAATATCAATACCATTACATCTCTGTTCAAAATGATTATGCGAGGGGACAACTGCAAGCGGAATTCCGTGAAAGGCAGCTTCAGCTGCACTATCAAACCCTGCTGTAGTAATCAGTCCCTTGCAGGAAGCCATTAAATTACTGAATTTTTTTGCATCAAAGGGATGGATCCTGATTCCTTCGGGGATTTCAATGGCCGGATTCAGTGAGGTAAACAGGTCGGCCTGGAAACCGGGGAGACTTCTGGCCAGCATCACCAGGTCATAAAAAAATCCCTCGTGAAGCAGATAAACCAGGTAACGGTCGCCCGGAGTATGTTTCATTTCTCTGAACTCCCTGCGCACCAAAGGTGGAACCACCTGGATGGCAGAACTCCCCTGCTCTCTCCTGAAGGAGAGCGCCAGTACTTTGTCGCACGACTTGATAATCAAACTGGAATGTATCCTTAGCAGCCATCTGTGCCATACCGGTCCCACCTTGCAAATCGAGCTGTTCAGGTAGAGGTAAAAATGGTGTCCTATCCCTATTTTTCTGATTCCGGGAGCTGTTTTCCGCATGGCCAGAGCGCCTAACAACTCATAAAAATTGAAAATCACATCTGGTTGAATGGCATCAATCTCCCTCCTGATCCGGGCAATCGCCTTTAAATAACCAAAAGAACGAATCATATTAAACAGAAGGGTACGACCCACATAAATCCCTTTCTTATTGGGGGTGCGCAGAAACCAGGGACTCCGGAAGGTGTGCAAACTATTGGGAAAGCTATCCCTGAAGTAGTCCGGAACCGCATTGGGAGAGCTGATCCCCAGGAGTACAGCTTCCACCGAATGACCCGCCTCATCGAGGTACTCTTTCAAAGCAATTGCCTGAGACAAATGTCCCTTACCCTCTCCCTGGACAATAAAGAGACAACTGGCCATTTTTCAGGGATTTGGAATGTGACGGACCGACTCCCTACCCGAATTACGTTTCAACCTGAGGCTGCTGATCTGGGAGAGAAGGAGTCCCATAATTACAATAAAAATACCCAGGATCTTCAATAGTGGCATGGATTCTTTTAGAAGAAAGAATGAGAGGATAGCAGTAACCACGGGGATCAGGTTGGCATATATATTGGATTTGACTGCACCCAGCTCCCTGATTCCAATGGTCATAATGATAAAACAGATTCCCGATCCGAACACTCCAAGGTAACCCACTGCCATGAGGCTATGGGTGGTCACATGGCTGAAGTCGAGGTGCGGGACCTCCATGATCAGGAAGAGTGGCACAAAAAGAAGCAGTCCATAGAGACTCTGGTAAGCTGTGATGGTGATTGGAGTATAATCGTCTACCAGTATCTTCACCACCATGGTATAACTTACTGCCGAGAGTACTGCCACGAACATCAGCAGGACACCCCTCCAGTCAGATGCCAGGCCACCACTTCTTGTAAGCACTACCACCAGCACACCTCCAAATGAGATCACCAGTCCAAGGTAGTTCATGGGAGTCAATCTCTCCCTGAACAGATAGTAGGCTGCAAAAGGAACGATCAGTGGTATGGTGGAGATAATGATGGCCCCTACCGTTGCAGTAACCATGGTGAGTCCGTATGCCTCCCCCAGGAAGTAGAAGAAGGGTTCGACAATGGCCATCAACAGGAACCACTTCTGGTCCTTTCTCTTGATCCTGTTCAGTCTCTTGAAGAGCAGTGCAAAACCAAAGAGGAAGAAGATGGAGACGGTGAGTCTGAAAAAAACAATGGTGATGGGCCTGAAGGATTCATTGGCAAATTTGAAGGCAACAAAAGAAAACCCCCAGAAAATCATCCCCAGGATGACCAGAAGAATAACCCCTGCCCTTGATTTGCCCATCAGGCGGCCCTGAGGCGCTTCAGATTTGCCTTTTCCAATTTCTCCCTGGCATACTTGATCCCAATGTTAATATCACCAGGATCCTCCTTGGAGGGCAACTCGAACATGGCATCCATCATAATGGCTTCACAGATGGAACGTAACCCCCTGGCACCCAGTTTAAATTCAATTGCTTTCTGAACAATATAATCCAGGACCTTCTCGTCCCACGACAATTTGATTCCATCCATATCAAATAGTTTTTCATACTGCTTGATAATGGCATTCCGGGGTTCGGTAAGGATTCTGCGAAGTGCTTTTTCATTCAGTGGCTCCAGGTAGGTAAGTACAGGCAAACGACCGATGATTTCAGGAATCATTCCAAAGGACTTCAGGTCCTGGGGCGCCACATACTGAAGCAGGTTGTCCTTGTCTACCCGGTCGACCTTCTTGGCTGCATTATAACCCACCACCTGCGTATTCAGACGGTTGGCAATCTTGTTTTCGATACCGTCAAATGCCCCACCACAGATAAAGAGAATATTTTTGGTATTGACCGGTATCATCTTCTGGTCGGGATGCTTCCTCCCTCCCTGGGGAGGCACATTGATAATGGAACCCTCCAGTAGTTTCAACAGACCCTGCTGAACACCCTCCCCGGATACATCCCTGGTAATGGAGGGGTTATCGCTTTTGCGGGCAATCTTATCAATTTCATCGATAAAGACGATTCCCTTCTCGGCAGCTTCCACATTGTAATCGGCCACCTGAAGCAATCTGGTCAGGACACTTTCTATATCCTCACCCACATACCCTGCCTCGGTAAGCACAGTAGCATCCACAATGGTGAAAGGTACATGCAGCAGCCTTGCAATGGTTCTCGCCAGCAGAGTTTTACCCGTACCGGTCTCTCCGACCAGTACAATGTTGGATTTCTCAATCTCGATCTCCTCCTTGCTCTCCAGCTGCATCAACCTTTTGTAGTGGTTATAAACCGCAACAGAGATGTACTTTTTAGCCTCCTCCTGCCCAATCACATAGAGGTCCAGGAAGCTTTTTATTTCAGTGGGTTTCAGAAGCTTAATCTGCCCCATATCAAACTCACCATGCACACCCAGCTCCTCCTGGACAATGCTGTAAGCCTGTTCAATACAGCGGTCACAGATGTGACCCGAAATACCGGCAATGAGAAGGTTAGTATCCTTCTTCTCCCTTCCGCAAAAAGAGCAACGGTCCATTACTTCTTGTCTTTGGTTCTCAACAAAACTTCATCAATCATACCATACTCCTTGGCCTCGATAGCAGTCATCCAGAAATCGCGATCACCGTCTTTCTCGACCTGCTCAATTGATTGTCCTGAATGTTCCGCTATGATGTTATAGAGTTCTTTTTTCATTTTTATGATCTCGCGGGTAGTGATCTCAATATCCGAAGCCTGACCCTGAGTCCCACCCATGGGTTGGTGAATCATCACCCTGCTATGCCTGAGTGCGGAGCGTTTCCCGGGAGTTCCGGCAGCCAGTAAAACAGCACCCATAGAAGCTGCCATCCCTGTACAGATAGTGGCCACATCGCACGAAGTATACTGCATGGTATCATAGATCCCGAGTCCTGCATGCACCCCTCCACCAGGTGTATTGAAATAGACCTGGATATCCTTGTTGGGATCGGCAGAATCGAGATAGAGCAACTGAGCCTGTATAATGTTGGCCACATAGTCGTCGATGGGCGCACCCAGAAAGATGATCCGATCCATCATCAGCCTGGAAAAAACATCCATGGAGGCCACATTTAACTTCCTCTCTTCTATAATGGTAGGTGAAATGTAGCTGCTGTACTGTGAAGTAAACTGATGGAGCGTCATGCTACTGATGCCCATATGTTTGGTGGCAAATTTCTTGAAATCGTCCTTCTGGTTCATAGAATTGCTTTTTATTTCTCGTACAATTTACGGAACTTCTCTGAACTGACCTCCTTTTCATCCAATTTGACCGTCGATTTGATATAAGATATCAGCTTCTCCTCACCCTTTTGCTCATAGAATTTCCGGGCCTCTTCCGGCTTCGACATCATCTCTTTAGCGTAATTCTCCAGGTAATCGTCCGGAACATTGCTGATGCCATATTGCATATACTGGTTCAGCACCATACCCTTGGCAGCCTCCAGTGCCTCCTCTTCGGTCACTTTAATATCCTGCTGTTTCAACAGGTGCTCTTTGATCAGCTGCCAGCGGAAATCATCCTCATACTTTTCAAAATCCTCCTTTACCTGCTCCTCGGTGATCTGCTCGTTGGTCTCCACCATCCAACGCTTCAGAAACTCCACCGGGAGATCAATCTTGGCCTTTTTGATCAGTGCTTCACGGGCATCCACCATAAAACGGTACTCACTCTCACGTTCATAATTCAATGCAATCTCCTCAGTCACACGTTTGGTGAACTCCTCCTCGGATTTTACCTCACCCTCGCCATACACCTTGTCATAGAACGCCTCTCCAACGACAGCCCTTTCAAACTTATTCACCTCTTCGATAATACATTTGAAGGTGCCTTCAAGCATGGCTACCTCTGTTTTATCAACCCTCAGCAGGGAAGCCAGTTCTGTATCGTTGGGAAACGCTTTTTTCACATCAAAGACCACTTCATCTCCGCCTGCTGTTCCACTAAAGAGCACTTTCTGATCATCATCCTTCATCATCTCCAGCGACATGGAGATATTATCCACACGGATTCCATTTTCAACCTCTATTCCCTCTTTATCCACTTTGACCAGGGTTCCTTTAATCAATTCATCATCTCCTGCCTTCTCCACAGCTTTGAACTCGCCAAAACGCTGCAGTAATGAATCCTTATGCTCATCCTGCTGTTTCTTGTCAACCTTGATCTTGTAATAGGGTACCTTATCTTTTGCGGTCACCGCCAGGCTCAACTCCGGAGCCAGCCCCAGGTCAAATTTGAACTCAAATTCGGTATCCTTCTCAAAATCAACCTTCTGCTCTTCATCTTTATGTGGGAGAGGCTCTCCAAGGATATTTACATTGTTATCCTTCAGATAGTTAAAAAGAGATTCCGAAACCAGTTTATTCACTTCATCAACCAGTACCGGGGTATAATACATTTTTTTAATAATGCCCATGGGCACCTTGCCTGGTCTGAAACCATCAACCCTGGCCTTCCTGCGATAGTCTTTGGGGGCTTTGTTTGCACGTTCCGCGTAATCTGCCTGTTCAACTTTGACATTGAGGATCGCATTTAACTTATCGGTACTCTCCTGTGAAATTTTCATATTCTGAAATATATATGCAAAATTAGCAAAAACCGCAACACAATCGTTATAACATCCGAAAGCATAGCGGTTTATGCATTAATCAAGTACGGATGAAGGGACTCGAACCCCCACTCCCGAAGGAACTAGATCCTAAGTCTAGTGCGTCTACCAATTCCGCCACATCCGCAAAATTTCCGCAAATTTAATCCAAAATTCCGGATTACAAAGGTGCATTTGATTTATCGAAGCTCGAAGTTTTGTCCCAGGTAAACTTTCCTTACCTGTTCGTCCTCGGCCAGTTCCTCGGCTGTACCCGCTTTTAAAATGGATCCCTCGAACATCAGGTAAGCCCGATCTGTGATGGCAAGTGTCTCATGCACATTATGGTCGGTGATCAGAATCCCGATGTTCTTATCTTTGAGTTTAGATACAATTCCCTGAATATCCTCAACCGCAATGGGGTCGACTCCGGCGAAAGGCTCATCCAGTAGAAAAAACTGCGGACTCAGAGCCAGGGCCCTGGCAATCTCGGTACGACGGCGCTCTCCACCCGAAAGTTGAATTCCCAGGCTCTTTCTGATCTTTAACAGGCCAAACTCCTTCAACATGGACTCTGTCCTTTCGCGCTGCTCCTCACGGGGCATATCCGACATTTCAAGCACCGCCCGGATGTTATCTTCCACTGTGAGTTTTCTGAACACCGAAGCTTCCTGGGCAAGGTATCCAATGCCCATCCGGGCACGTTTATAAACAGGCTCCTTGGTAATATCCTGATCATTGAGCAGGATGGTCCCCTCATTGGGACTAATAAGACCAACCATCATATAAAAAGTAGTGGTTTTCCCAGCTCCATTCGGTCCCAGCAACCCCACAATCTCCCCCTGCTCCACGCTGATTGATACCTCGTCCACCACCCTACGGCTCTTATATTTCTTAACCAGTTTATGTGTATGCAGCTTCATAATAACTAAAGTTAATCAAAATCCAGGTGACTCCTATTCCGAAGGTTCAGTTTCATCTTCAGGATTGGGTTTGGGAGCACGCTTTTTCCACGGTTTTTTCGTGGTCACCTCCTCTTTCGTTCCAGACTCCTCATCGGACTCTTTCTTTCCGGTTTCCGGCTCTTCAGCAGAATCTTTCTTTCCGGTTTCCGGCTCTTCAGCAGAATCTTTCTTTCCGGTTTCCGGCTCTTCAGCAGAATCTTTCTTTCCGGTTTCCGGCTCTTCAGCAGAATCTTTCTTTCCGGTTTCCGGCTCTTCA
>DAOWNM010000018.1 GCA_030642565.1 Bacteroidota bacterium
AAGCCATTGCCGCCAGTAAAGCCCCGGGCAGTCCCATTCAGGGCAATGCCAATGTGCTGATATTCCCCGATCTGAATGTGGGCAACAGTGCTTATAAACTGGTGCAGCGACTGGCCAAAGCGGAAGCCATTGGTCCCGTATTGCAGGGAATGGCTGCCCCTATCAATGATCTTTCAAGAGGGTGTTCGGTCAGCGATATTGTCAACCTGGCGGCCATTACAGCCCTCCAGGCGGCAGGAATAAGAAAAACAGAAATAGAGTGTGATTCACCAAATTTAACAGACCTACATTCATGATTATATTGGTATTAAACTGCGGAAGTTCATCCATCAAGTACCAGTTATTCAATATGGATAACAACGAGGAGGTGATCGCCAAAGGGATAGTGGAACGGATCGGGTTTACCGATGCGGTTATCTCCCATAAACCCTCAGGAAAAGCGAAGCACAAGCAGGTATTGCCCATTATGGACCACACCACAGGGATCAACCTGATTATGGCTGCGCTGGTGGACAAGGAACATGGTGTTCTCAAGAGTGTTGAAGAGATCATTGCTGTGGGGCACCGCGTGGTACAGGGCGGAGAGAAATACAAGGAGAGTGTGTTGATTAATAAAGAGGTTATCCAGGATATTGAAGCCTGTGTTGACCTGGCCCCGCTTCATAATCCTGCCAACCTGAAAGGGATCATCTCCATCGAAAACCTTTTGCCGGGAATCCCCCAGATCGCTGTATTTGACACATCTTTTCACCAGAGTATGCCGCCTCATGCCTTCATGTATGCCGTGCCGCGCGAATACTATGAAAAATACGGGGTCAGGAAGTACGGGTACCACGGTACCAGCCATAAATATGTCTTCAAGAAAACCAGTAAGATCCTAGGAAAGGATACCCGCGAAATGAAAGTGGTTTCGTGTCACCTGGGGAACGGAGCATCGGTCACAGCCATAGAACATGGAAGATCACTGGATACATCCATGGGGTTCACCCCGGTGGACGGATTGATCATGGGTACACGCACGGGGGATATCGATCCCGGTGTGCTGCTCTTCCTGGCCGACAAGGAGCACCTGAGCCTGAAAGGGATCAGTAACATGATTAACAAGCGCAGTGGCATGATGGGAATCTCAGAAATTTCTTCCGATATGCGCGACCTGGAACTGGCCTATTATGAAGGGAATGAACGTGCCAACCTGGCTCTGACCATGTACGCCTACCGGGTGAAGAAATTTATCGGGGCCTATGCAACCATTATGAATGGTCTCGATTGTGTGATCTTTACCGGCGGCATAGGCGAGAACGATTTTAATATCCGCCGCATGATCCTTCAGAACATGGAGTTCCTGGGGCTCGATTTTGACGAAACTGAAAACCACGGTGTGAAGGGGGAAGACAAGATCATCTCTAAACCTGATTCCCGGGTTACCGCCATTGTGGTAAAAACCAACGAAGAGCTGGTAATCGCGACGGATACCTATAAAATTCTGGAGAAGTGCTGCTAGCCACTCAAATGTGTTGAATATCATAACAGGATATCCGGCGCAAACCGGGTATTTCTTTTTCTTTGTGATGAAAAACAAATATGGATATGCTAACAGAACTTTCTCAGTTGCGCGAATTACTGGATAGAAGCCACAAACCGAAAAAACTGATACTGGCCGCCTCCGAAGATGCTCACTCCCTGAATGCAGTGGTCAATGCAGCCCGTGAAAAAATCATTCGTCCCATACTGGTCGGGGATCGCGAGAAGACCTTTGGTATGGCAGAGATCCTGAACCTGGATCTCAGCAAGTTTGAGTTTGTGGAGGTAAACAATCCGGTGGAAGCGGTTACCATCTCGGTAAAGATGATCCACGACAAGAAGGCCGATGTACTGATGAAGGGGAAGGTTGGAACCTCTGATATGATGCGTTGCGTTCTCAACAAGGAGTATGGACTGCGAATCGGAAAACTTCTCTCCCATTTTGCCTATTTCGAGGTGGAGACCTACCACAAGCTGATTGCTGTGACCGATGTGGCCATGAACATCGCGCCCAACCTGAAAGAAAAGATCCAAATTCTGAACAATTCAGTCAAAATACTCAACAACCTGGGCATTGAGAAACCCAAAGTGGCTGTACTGGGTGCGGTTGAGAAGGTTAATACCGAAATGAATGCCACCCTCGATGCGGCGCTGCTCTCCAAAATGAACCAGCGTGACCAGATCCTGAACTGTATTGTAGACGGACCGCTGGCCTTTGATAATGCGGTATCGTTTGAAAGTGCCAGGCACAAGGAGATTAAAAGCGACGTGGCTGGTGATACCGATCTGCTCCTGATGCCTGATATTGAAGTTGGCAACGTCCTCTACAAATCATTGGTATTTTTTGCCAAGGCAAAGGTAGCCTCCATGATTGTGGGTGCATCAGCTCCCATTGTACTCACCTCCAGATCCGATTCTGAGCAGGCAAAATTTGATTCAATCCTCCTGGCAGCAGTAGCGGCCGAAAACGGAGGAAACAGCTGAAAACCGGGCTTAAAACAAGCTTAAAATGGATGCCAACTACATACTTGTTATCAATCCGGGGGCAACCTCCACAAAAATTGCTGTCTACCTGGATAACAGATCGGTATTTCTGAAGACCATTCGCCATGAGTGCGGCGAACTGGAGGCTTTCAGCAGAACAACCGATCAACTGGGATACAGGCTCAACCTGGTGCTCACCGAAGTGGAAGCGAACCATATTCCCTTCGATAGTGTGGGCGTAATTATTGCAAGGGGCGGACTGCTACACCCCATCGAGTCGGGTGTTTATGAAGTGAATGAGACGATGATCCGCGATCTGGAAGCCGGGGTTATGGGCGATCATGCCAGTAACCTGGGTGGATTAATCGCCCACAGTTTACTTCAGACATTTTCCCGCGCCGGAGCCTATATTGCCGATCCGGTGGTAGTGGATGAGATGCAGGATGTGGCCCGCATCTCCGGTCACCCTAAATTCGAGCGAAAATCGATCTTCCATGCACTGAATCAGAAGTCGGTAGCCCGCACCTATGCCCAGTCAAGGGGCATGGAATATGAGGAGCTGAATCTGGTGATTGCCCACCTGGGGAGCGGTATATCGGTGGGTGCCCATCAAAAAGGGCGGGTAATAGACGTCAACAATGCACTTGATGGCGAGGGTCCCTTTGGTCCCGAACGGTCCGGTACCCTGCCTGCGGGTGCCCTTGCAAAATATTGTCTGGAGATAGATGTTTCATGGCCCGATGTGAAGAAGATGCTTATTGGCGAAGGAGGGCTCTTTGCCTATGTGGGACATAAAGATGCCCAGCTGATAGAGAAAGGGGCCCGGGAGGGTGATCCCGAATCCATGCTGCTTCAGAAAGCCATGGCCTACCAGATCAGCAAAGAGATTGGTGCCATGGCCACCGTACTGAACGGAAAAGTTGATGCTATCCTGATCACCGGCGGTATTGCCCACAACCCCGATCTTACAGGGGAGGTAAAGGAACGGGTTGGTTTTATCGCCCCCGTTCTTATATATCCTGGAGAAGATGAGATGAGGGCCCTGGCGCAGAACGGAACCCTGCTGCTCGGTGGAAAAATCAGTGTCAGGAAGTACACTGAAATAATAGAGAGCCAATGAAAAAAGCCACTCTGCTGCTGCTCATTACTGCTCTGACATTTTCAGCTGTAGCACAGGAGGAAACAACCGGTAGGAAAGGAAAATTTTTTCTTGTCCCCGAGTTGTGGCTCTCATTTGGTACCAGCAGTTATATCGAAGTGGCACCCATGTTGGGATACCATGTAATGGACCGCCTGGCAGTTGGGCTTGGTCCGCACTATATCTACCAGTCACAGAAAGCAACACCAACCTTCCCCTATGCCTATCAGACCCACTCTTACGGACTCAAAGGGTTTGCACGGTTCTCTCTGATCACCAATGCAGAAGAGTGGCTACCCATTAAGCTGTTTAGTGAACTTTTTGTACATGCAGAGTATGAGGGTCTCAGCCTTGAGAAGGCCTACTACATTCCTCCATATACCGATGAGGGACGCTTTATCTACAGGGGATTTTTGTTGGGTGGCGGACTCTCGCAACGGGTGGGCATCTACAACACAGTCTCATTTACCATACTCTGGGATATCAATGAATCGACCGTTTCTCCCTACTCCAACCCGGTATTCCGGGTCGGATTTAACACCTTTTTCTAATGGAACACTTTGATTCGAACGGACTGGTCATTATTGGCTCCCTGATTATCATTATCTCCTACCTCTTTAACCTGGTAGCAACCCGCTACAGCATCCCCAGTGTACTGCTGTTGATCATCCTCGGTGTGACCCTGAAAGTGTTGGTATCGGGTACCGGCATGCAAGCACCAAATCTGACCCCCATCCTGGAGGTACTGGGAACCATCGGATTGATTATGATTGTTCTGGAGGCTTCCCTGGATCTTGAACTGGAAAGAGGGAAACGAAAAGTGATCTCAAGGGCCTTTTTCACCTCCCTGGTTACCCTATTGCTCTCAGCCATTATTATTGCCGGAGTGATGAGCGTCTATCTGAAGGTCAATATGACCACAGGTCTGCTCTATGCTGTTCCCCTCTCCATCATGAGCTCAGCCATTATCATCCCAAGTGTTTCGGCACTGCACAGTAGTAAGCGGGAGCTCATGATCTATGAAAGCACCTTTTCTGACATCCTGGGCATCATGCTCTTCTATTTTCTGATCAGCAGCATGGAGGCAGAGAGCGTTGGTGAGATGAGTCTGGAAATACTGCTGAACCTGAGCCTCACTGTCCTGGTCTCCGTGGCAGCCAGTTATTTCCTGATCTTCCTCTTTCAGAAGATCCGTACCGAATTGAAGCTGTTTTTACTGATTGCTGTTCTGATTCTTCTCTACGCAATCAGTAAAATGTTTCATCTCTCCAGCCTCCTGATCATCCTGGTTTTTGGACTGATCCTCTCCAACCGCCATATTTTCTTTCCCGGGAAAATGCGCAGGTGGCTGAACGAGGAGCAGATGACCATCATTTTTGAAAACTTTAAAATGATCACCCTGGAATCCTCCTTTGTGGTCAGGACCTTCTTTTTTGTAATCTTTGGATTTACTATTGTACTGGCCAGTCTGCTGGATCTGAAGGTATGGGTGGTCAGCATCCTGATCCTGGCCATCCTCTATGGCATTCGGTTTGCCTGGTTCAGAGTAGTTTTCCGAAAGGATATCTACCCCGATATCTGGATGGCTCCCAGGGGCTTAATCACCATCCTGCTCTTCTATTCCATCCCTGAATCGCTGGCTGTGGCTGAGTTCAACGAGGGAATCCTGCTGCTGGTGATCCTGACCTCCAGCATCATCATGGCGGTCTCCCTGATCAAATACAGGAAAAGCGGTGAGAGGGAGACAGAGTTCAAGGTAACCGACACTATTGCCGAAGATTGATTAAAAGAGAAATATTTCCTTTCTTTGCATCTTCAAAAAATGAAAAAATATGATTGCTGAAAAGAATAGTGTAGTTTCCATCGTTTATGAACTTCGCTCAGGTTCAAAAGAGGGTGAAGTTGTTGAATCGCTGACCAGTGAAAATCCCCTGACTTTCCTTTTTGGGACGGGCGGATTATTGCCCAAGTTTGAGGAGTACCTGGATGGCCTGACTACCGGTGATAATTTTGAGTTTCTGCTCTACAGTGAAGATGCGTATGGACCTGTAGTGGAGAATGCCATCGTGCAAGTTCCACAATCCGTATTCGAAATCGATGGTAAAATCGATGAAAACCTGATGAAGGTTGGAAGCATGGTTCCCATGATGGATGCAGAGGGAAGGCGTCTGAACGGGAAAGTCGTTACCCTGGAAGGTGATACCGTAAAGATGGACTTTAACCACCCCATGGCCGGAAATGATCTCTTTTTCAAAGGAGAGGTGACCGAGGTACGCGGCGCCACTGAAGAGGAGCTCTCACATGGACATATTCATGCTGAAGGTGGCTGCAGTTGTGGCAGTAACGGTGAAGGTTCCTGTGAAGATGGTAATTGCGAAGATAAAGGATCCTGCAATAACCAGGAGGGCCAGAGCTGCGGTTGCGGTTACTAATCCGTTGCTAATCCCCAGCCGGGTTCAAACCGGTCCGCATCTTTCCATGCCGGGAATTTCTCTCTGAAATTTCTTACTGTTTCCAGATCGAGCAGACAGCTCTCTATTCCGGGCCTCTCATCCATCCTGTGGATTTCACGTCCAATGGGGTCAATGGCACATGAGCCCCCAATGGAAGCAATTCCCGTTCCATCGGTTCCCACACGGTTGGTCCCCAGGAGATAACTCTGGTTCTCCATGGCACGGGCCCTGGTGAGGGTCGCCCATACCTGTTGACGGGAAGCGGGCCAGTTGGCCACATAGAGCATCACATCATAATCACCCCGGTTCCTGCTGAATACCGGGAAACGCAGATCATAACAGATCTGAGGCAGAATCCGGAACGACCCCAGCTTAAACAGCTTCCTCTCCATCCCCTGGATAAAATTCTCTCTCTCTCCGCCCGGCCGGAAGAGATGTCGCTTGTCATAGTAATCTTCGATCCCCTCCGGTGAGACCCAGAGAAGGCGGTTATAAATCAATCCATCACGCTCCCTGAATATAAGACTACCAGTCACGTAACACTGTTTCTCCTCTGCCATCCTCTTCAGCCACCGGACCGCTTTCCCATTCTCCCCTTCCGCCACTTTTTCCGATTGCATGGTAAATCCCGTGGAAAAAGTTTCCGGTAATACCACCAGGTCGGTATCCTTTTCAAGCTGTTCCAGCATCCCTTCCAGCACTTGGAGATTGAGATCAATATCCTCCCAGGCCAAATCTGGCTGTACCTGGCAAACCTTCAACTGTTCCTTCATTTTCAATCAAATCAGAGAGAGATTAAATGTAATCCATTTTTTTTCATTTATTGGTAATATTGAGGTTACGTTAACTTAACATTAATTTAATATGACCTCCTCTTTTAAACTCTATTTTTGCCACGTATAACAAATATTTTGTATGGAGACCTATTTTATTATAATCGTTGGAGTTCTCTTCCTGCTGGCTATTTCTGATCTGATTGTAGGGGTTAGCAATGATGCTGTAAATTTCCTCAATTCTGCCCTGGGATCAAAGGTGGCACCTTTCACTGTGATCATGGCCATTGCAGGCGCAGGGGTACTGGTGGGAGCAGTGTTTTCCAACGGTATGATGGAGGTAGCACGAAAGGGAATATTTAATCCTGATCAGTTTGCTTTCAGTGAGATCATGATCTTGTTCCTGGCAGTGATGCTCACCGATATTTTACTTCTTGATTTTTTCAATACTGTAAGTCTCCCCACTTCCACCACTGTTTCCATTGTCTTTGAATTGTTGGGATCGGCCGTGGCCATAGCCACATGGAAACTGGTAAGGCTGGGTGAGGCCACCAGTAATCTTGCAGGTTATATCAATACCAACCGCGCCGTACTGATTATCACCGGAATATTCCTGTCAGTCATCATCGCCTTCAGTGTGGGAATGATCGTCATGCGGATCGTCCGGCTCGCCTTCTCATTCAACTTGAAAAAATCTTCCAGGTACTGGTCGGGCCTCTGGGGAGGTTTTGCCATCACTGCCATCCTTTACTTCCTGCTGATCAAAGGCGCCAAAGGATCCTCACTGGTTTCCCCTGAATTGCTAAGCACATTGAAAGAACACACCTTCAGGATACTACTGATCAGTTTTGCCGGTTGGACAATAATATTCCAGATTCTGGCCTCTTTTACAAAAGTCAATATCCTGAAAATCACGGTGCTGGTTGGAACATTTGCCCTTGCCATGGCCTTCGCTGGAAACGACATGGTGAACTTCATCGGAGTGCCGCTGGCCGGCTTTGAATCCTACAAGGCCTTTGCTGCTTCAGGTGCTGATGCTGGCGGTTTTATGATGGAATCGCTGATAGAGCCGGTCAAAACCCCCATTTACTTCCTAATCATTGCAGGGCTTGTGATGGTGGTGACGCTCCGTTTCTCCAAAAAATCACGCTCTGTTACCGAGACCGAAATCAACCTGGGCAGGCAGAGTGAAGGTTCTGAACGTTTTGCCTCCTCTGCCCTGGCCAGGTTTATTGTACGTCGTTCCATGGAGTTCTCAAACAGGATGGCGAAGGTTGTTCCCAAATCTGCAAACAGCTTTATAAACGCCCGTTTTGATGAGACCCGCAATCCCGATTTTGATCAAAAACAGGCCTTCGACCTTGTTCGCGCATCTGTCAACCTGGTGGTTGCCAGTATCCTGATCGCCATCGGCACATCATTGAAACTTCCGCTTTCCACCACCTATGTCACCTTTATGGTAGCCATGGGAACTTCCCTGGCCGATGGGGCCTGGGGCAGAGAAAGTGCTGTTTACAGGGTTACCGGGGTGCTGACTGTGATCGGCGGATGGTTTTTTACCGCTGTTATCGCATTTTTTGCCTCTTTTATCATCGCCTCATTTCTCTTTTTCGGCAAACTACCGGCGATGCTTATTATGATTGCTCTGTCTATTTACGTCTTGTTGCGCACTCATGCGTTCCACAGAAAAAAGAGTGAAGAGAAAAACAGACTGCAGGATGGTGAATTAATCACCACCTCGTCCAATGTGCTGAATTCGTGCAATAATAAGGTAGTGACCATCGTGGTAAAGGTTTCAAAAATCCTCTATCTATCTTACAACAGCTTCTTTAAAGAGAAGTTCAAAGAGATGAAGGGAATGCGCAAAGAGACCAAACACCTGAGTAAAGAGATAAAAGAGATCATTGAAAACATACCGGTGACCCTCAGGAAATTCGAGGAGAAGGAACTGGAGAACGGGCACCACTATGTACAGGTGGTGGCCTATATGAAAGAGATGAGCAACTCGCTGATGCATATTGTTCAGCCTGCCTACAACCACCTGGATAACAACCACCCGCTGGACAAGGAACAGGCTGACACTTTAAAGAATTTCAATGAGAAGTCGAGCGAATTCTTTAATTTCCTGATCAACATTCTGAAAAACAAGAGTTTTGACAGCATCGATGAACTGGTGCAGCGCCGGGATGAGATGATCAATATGGCCAATGATATCCTGCTGAACCGGATCAAGATACTCAAGAAGACCCAGAAAGGGGTCAAAATCAGTGTCACCTACATGGAGATGCTGTCGGAGAGCAAAAGTCTCTTCCTGAATGCAGTGAAGCTGGTAAAAGCAGATGCACTTCTACAGGAGTCGCTGGGAAAGAGCAGAATCGATATTGAGCTGGATATTATGGATTGACCGGGGAGAGGGTTCAGGACAGAAGATACTTATAACCAACCCCTTTGACCGTGTGGATGTATTTGTCGCCCAGTTTTTCACGAAGCTTGCGGATATGAACATCGATGGTTCTGTCGCCCACCACAATGTTCTCACCCCATACGCGGTCAAAAATCTCCTCGCGGGTAAATACCTTTTCGGGTTTAGAAATCAGCAGGGAGAGCAGTTCAAACTCCTTTCTTGGAAGTGTAATCTCTTTTCCCTTTTTCAGAACCAGGTAGCGCTCCTTATCAATGACCAGATCACCAGCGACAATCTTTGTAACTTCACCCGAATAGGCACCTTCAATATTCACCCCACGCCTTTTAAGCAGAGCTTTTACCCTGCTTATCAGCACTTTGGGCTTAATAGGCTTGGTGATATAATCATCTCCACCCGCCTCAAATCCCGCAATCTGGGAGTAATCCTCCCCCCTGGCTGTCAGAAAAGCCACCAGCGTCTCCTCCATATGTTTTATGGACCGGATCTCTTCACAGGCAGCAATGCCATCCATCTCCGGCATCATGACGTCCATCAGCACCAGATGGGGTTTGGTCTCAGTTGCGAGGCGAACTGCCTCCCTTCCATTAGAGGCAGTGAGAATATTGAATCCCTCATTTCGAAGATTGTAACTCAGGAATTCGAGAATATCTTTCTCATCGTCCACCAACAAGATTTTGTAATCACTCCAGTTCATCAGATGCAATGTTAGTAAAACCAATGAAATTTTAGGCCAATTTACGCCAGTAGAATATACCCAGTGTAAATATAATGTTAAGTAATTGTTTTTTTTAATAAGAAATATAATCTGTGTTAATGATAACTTTATGAAAATTTTATCTATTTCCTTAACATCGTGGCACTTAAATAATTCAATAATGAAACAGTTGTCTGCCCTGCTGGTACTATTCTGCCAGTTACCCTTGGTTTACGGAGAGGATAGTATTCCGGATCAGCCCAAACCCGGTGATGTATCAGCCAAAATCTTTACCCATTTCAACATTAGCCTCGACCCTGACAACAAAGCCACTGCTTTTGAGGTGAAACGTGCCTACTTTGGCTATAAACGGGAGCTTGACAGCCACTTCTCTGCTGAAGTGAAGCTCGATATCGGGAGTATCGATGACGAGTCGGAATTCAGTCTGATACGGCGTTACACCTACTTTAAGAATGCCTATATCAGCTATAAAACCGGGAATATCAAGACTTGGTTCGGTCTGATGGATATGCTTCAGTTTAAAGTGCAGGAGAAATTCTGGGGCTACCGTTATCTCTACCGGTCCTATATGGATGAATATCGCTTTGGATCCAGTGCCGACCTGGGAGCAGGAATTCAATACAGCCCCTCCAAACGTTTCACAGCCGATCTGGTCCTGAGTAACGGGGAGGGATATAAGAACCTCCAGTTTGACAATTTCTACAGGATCGGTGCTGGAATTACACTGAACCCGGTGCCCGGTCTTACCTTGCGGACCTATTACACCATTCACACCAGTGAGGTACACCAGATGATCTTCTCCGGTTTCATAGGGTACAGGTTCAATCATATAAGAGTGGGGGGTGAATATAACCACCAGCTGAATTACAGGTTTAACCAGGGACACAACAGGTACGGTTATTCTCTCTATTCCACCTTTGAATTCTCCGACAAATGGGAGCTGTTTGCACGGTACGACCAACTCTACTCCAATGTGCTGCCTGAAGAAGATCTCCCCTGGAACCTTTCCAAAGACGGTAGTGCCATTATCTGCGGGGTCCAGTTTACACCCATCAGGTATACCCACCTCTCACTGAATTACCAGGACTGGGTGGAGTATGCGCAGAACGGAGGCTCTGAACCCTACCTTTACCTGAACATCGAAATCGTCTTTTAACTCCATATTCTATCTCTACCATGCCCCTGAATAACAGATGTAAGCCCTCTCTAACCCTTCTAACGATTATAGCTGCTCTAACGCTCTTTTCTGCTTGCAGAAAAAGCGATTATATCATCGAAAGGGTGGAGACCATCACCGATCAGGGAGGTGGAACCGGCACCACAACATGGACCAGTGATAAGGATTACCTGATCAGCGGTTTTGTCTTTGTGAACGATGGGCAGACCCTGACCATTGAGGCCGGTACGGTGATCCGGGGATGTACCGGACAGGGAAGCCTGGCCAGCGCATTGATAGTGGCCCGTGGTGGTACCATCATTGCTGAGGGCACACAGATCAACCCCATCATCTTTACCGCAGAGGGTGATGACCTGGAGGGAAGTGTACCCCTGGAGGCGCGCGGACTCTGGGGTGGGTTGATTATCCTTGGAAATGCCACCATCAATACAGAATCGGGCGAAGATCTGATTGAGGGCATTCCCATCAGCGAACCCAGGGGGGTCTATGGAGGGTATGATGATGATGATAACTCCGGAATCCTGCGCTATGTCTCCATCCGGCATGGTGGAACAAACATTGGTGAGGGCAATGAGATCAACGGACTCACCCTGGGCGGCGTGGGACGCCAGACCACCATCGAATTCATTGAGGTGATCTCCAATGCCGACGATGGGGTGGAATTTTTTGGAGGTGATGTGAACTGCAAAAACCTGGTGGTATCCTTCTGTGGCGATGATGCATTCGACCTGGACCAGGGGTATAACGGGAAGGGACAGTTCTGGCTCGGTATCAACGGCAGCTCCGATAAATGCCTTGAAATCACAGGTGGATTGCAACCGGTACCCGCACTGCCCGGGAGCCAGCCTGTTTTACACAATACCACACTGATCCGCAACAATCTCTTATCATTGGCCACACCCATTCATTTTCTTCAATATGGCGGAGGTTTCCTCAGAAACTCCATCTTCCTCAATCCGGGAGGTGGTGTCGCAATCCGGTATTCAGACAAACCGGGCGACAGCTGGTCACTTTTTCAATCGGGAAGGCTTGCCCTGGAGAGTAACATTCTATATCCCGGAGCCGGACCCTCTTATGCATACAATTTCTATTCGGACCTGGGAGAGGATCTTACTACTGAGAACCGGGAGCTGACCGATTCGACCATATCATGGCTGACCAGCTTTGAAGATCCTGGGATTTCGGACCTTGATGGATATACCTTGTTGCCACCCACCACCGAATTTGAAAACATGGCACCCAATCCAAATGAATGGTTCGAAAAGGTGACCTATAAAGGGGCATTTGGATCCAATCTCTGGATCGAGGGATGGACCCTGCTGTATGAATCTGGATTAATAAATGATTGAGCGTATGAACCGCTTTATACCCTGTGCTCCTTTCTCCCCAGGTCAAAAACAGTTTTGACCGGCGTAAAGGTCTCTACCGGCACATCTACAAAGAGGGTGAGCCACCCTGCCATAGAGCCATTCCAGAGACCGGGAAGCTCCAGGGCCTTCAGCGATCTCCCTCCCACCGATTTTTCTGAAATAAATCCAGTATTGTGGTTCACAAATCGGGTAAGGTTAAACTTCTCTCCCCTGTAATCGCGAAGACTACATACCAGGTCGACCGGATTAAAATGGGTCGATCCCTGCACCAGTTGTGCCTTCTCCTGATCCTCCAAATCGATCTGGGATGACTCAACAATCTGAAGAGTCACTTCGCCCGATTCTGAACGTACATAGAATGGACCTCCGCCCGGCTCCCCCTCGTTCCGGACCATTCCGCACACCCTGATGGGTCTGTTCATGGTCGCAATAAGCCATTTTTTCAACTCATTAACATCCCAGCTATCCAGCATTTCAGGGATGGCAATTCCCAACCGTTCATGCAGGTAGGTAACCATACTGTCGAGACGGGTCTTCTCCGGCTTCTCATCCCCACTGAGCTGCTGCAGGTAGTAAAAAATCTTTGACCGGATCTCCAGTAAAACACCACCGAGTACCTGCTTCTGTTTCACCCTCAGATGTTTCAGCCTGTCGGGTGCCACATTATCGATGTTGCTAATAAAAACAATATCCCCGTCCAGGGCATCCAGGTTCCGGATCAGTGCACCGTGTCCGCCCGGCCTGAACAGCAGGTTGCCGTCGGAATTGCGAAAAGGTTCATTCTCCGAATCCACTGCAATGGTATCGGTCTCAGGTTTCTGAAATGAGAATGAGAGATCGATGGTCACTCCTGTCTCCCTTTCGATATTCGGCAAAATCCGGACCGCCTCAGTCTGGAACCCATCCAGATGATCTGCTGAAACGGTCAGGTGCATTCTGACCATCCCGTCCCGACTGCCACAATACTTCACCGCCTCTCTGACATGCTCCTCGAATGCGGTTCTCCGGTCTGTTTCACTATATTTATGGAACTTCAGCAAACCCTTCGGTTTGTTGCCATAATGAAGTCCCTCCCTGCCCAGCAACTGTTGGAGTAACCTGACAGGTTCTACCTCCTCCTGCTGCGACAGATCCTCGTAAAAGGGATAGCTCTCCAGCTTCTTAAAAAAACGCTTTATATTTTTCTTATTTGCGATCCACTCCTGCTGCGCCTTCAGCTCTTTACCTTCCAAATTATCAAGGGCATTAAAGAGCGATTTAAACATCCTGGAGGCTGCGCCGGAGGCAGGAACAAAGCGGATAATCCTGAAATCGGGAGCATTATCCAGGTAGATATTCTTGAAATGTTCCTGATCTCCCTCGGTCAGCAGCATAACGCCCTTTCCGGGTGTGGCTGGCATGGTGATATCTGCGGGTGGAAAACCGTACTGGAAATGTTTAATTTGTTGATTGATATCATCAATGCTGATCCCTTTGGAGCGGATCTGCTGAAGGTCTTTCTGAGTGAACATAAATTATTTCTTTTGTGCTTGCTTACCCGCCTTCAGTGCTTTAATATTGAGTTGTACCACATCCTCCCCTTTCCGCCCGAAAAGAGTATTCAGCGCCCCTTCCAGGCGCTCTTGGGTAATACCCAGGTAATCAGATGCAGCGCCCAGCATCACAATATTGGAGACCTTCTGTGAACCGAGCTCCCTGGCGATGGAAAATGCATCGATTATCAGATGGTTCTGCAGTTTACGGATCTCCTCAAACAGTGCATCTTCAGCAGGATAATCGTCAATATTCTCAAAAGTCTTACTACTGGTCACCACCCATCCATCATTTGCCAGAAATGGAAGATAGCGCAATGCCTCCATGGGCTCCACAGAGAGAATCATATCGCAGCTGCCCTCCGGAATCAGGTCCGAAGCGATGGGTGTATCAGAAATGCGCAGATGCGACTGAACGGCACCACCTCGCTGACTCATGCCATGCACCTCTGCCTGCTTCAGGTAGAGTCCCGATTCAACAGCAGCCACCCCGATAACCGCGGCAATGGAGAGGATTCCCTGTCCCCCGACCCCTGCCAGTATAATATCCCTTTTCATATCTTCAACTTTACAACTGTACGACTGTACGACTTTACGACTTCACAGACTTTACGACTTCACAGACTTTACGACTTCACAGACTTCACAGACTTCTGACTCCTCAGCCTGCGGGAGGCTGTCTGGATACACTCCCGCTGTGCAATGATCACCGATACACCCTCATATGCCAGCTCATCGGCAACTATTTTCCTGCTCTCCTCATGGTGTTTTCGAAGAGGATTCATCAGCCTCAGGTGCTCCTCCTCCACCCCGAGTCCACGACAGATCTCAAACAGGCGGTTGGTGGCATGCGACTGCTGTCCCCCGGTCATCCCGGTGGTTGAGTTATCTGAAATAATCACCGTTACAGGGGTTTGTTCCACCACTGCATCCAGCAGTCCGGTCATCCCCGAATGTGTGAAGGTGGAATCTCCAATCACAGCCACAGCAGGACGCAGTCCGGCGTCGGAGGCCCCCTTGGCCATGGTCACCGAAGCGCCCATATCCACACAGCTATTGATGGCATTATACGGGGGAAGTGCCCCCAGGGTATAACATCCGATATCGGAAAAGACCCTGCCCGGACCATACGGCTCCAGTGCCTCACCCAGTGCATTGTACATATCGATATGACTGCACCCCTTGCAGAGAGCCGGGGGTCGGTTCTTAACGATAGCAGGAATCTCACGGGCACTCTCCGTGGCAATCTCCAGTGCCCTCTTCACCAGCAGGGGGTCCAGTTCGCCATCCCTTGGAAGCAGTCCATTGAGGCGTCCCCCTATCTGATACTCATTTTCAAGAACACCGGTGAGCGACTCTTCAAGTATGGGCGCCCCCTCTTCGAAAACAACCACCCGCTCCACCTGTTTCACAAATTCATTGAGCAGCTCCACGGGAACCGGATACTGGGATATTTTCAATACCGGGTGATTTAGTCCCGCCTCAGCAGCCACCTCCCTGTAGTAGTTGTAAGCCAGTCCGCATACAATAATTCCTCGGGATGTATCCTCCCCCTCTTCTATCCGGTTCAAACCAGAAGTGGCACTCTCCATCTCCAGCTTATCCTGGGTGGATAACAGCAACTTATATCTCTTCCTTGCCAGGGCCGGAAGCAGGATAAACTGTTTCAGGTCGGTGGGCAATTTAACCCCGTTCTCCTTTCGAAGTTCCGACCGTACAACCGCCGACCGGGAGTGGGCCAGGCGTGTGGTGATCCGAAGCATCACCGGCAGACCAAATTTCTCTGACAGTTCAAACCCGTAACGGGTCATATCGTAAGCCTCCTGCTGGGTGGCGGGCTCCAGTACGGGGATCATTGCAAACTTCCCGTAAAACCTGGAGTCCTGTTCATTCTGGGAGGAGTGCATGGAGGGATCATCGGCCACCACCACCACCAATCCGCCATTTACACCGGTCATTCCGGAATTGATAAAGGCATCAGCTGCCACATTAAGCCCCACATGTTTCATACACACCATGGCCCTTTTACCGGCATAGGACATACCCAGTCCGGACTCCATGGCTGTTTTCTCATTGGCGGACCATCGGGCATGCACATTCCGCTCAAGCGCCTCCTTCGATCGTTGTATATATTCGGTAATTTCAGTGGAAGGGGTACCCGGGTATGCATAAACACCCGAAAGGCCTGCATCCAGTGCTCCCTGGCCTATAGCCTCATCTCCAAGTAATACTAATCCAGTCATGAACAACAGGTTTTGTGTTGCTCAAAAGTATACAAAATAAATACGGGGAATTGCTATTCTAAAACATGATCGAACAACAGGGAAATGGCCTACTCAAGAGAT
>DAOWNM010000009.1 GCA_030642565.1 Bacteroidota bacterium
CACTGAAAAAAATAGTACCTCCCCGGGTATTAATGCCAGTATTCCAAAAATATCGAGGTATATTTAAGAAAAAGTATTAAATGTCCTTATATCCCGTCCCTGAAGTGAACGGGTTTTACGGACATGTGGATAAATATTATAAAAATGCGACACGAAAGATCACATACAAAAATCATAGCTACCATCGGACCCATTACGCGTAATAAAGAGATTCTGGAAAAAATGATCCGGGAGGGTGTGGATGTTTTCAGAATCAACCTCTCACATGACACCCACGAAGAGCACTTGAAAACCATCAGGTACATTCGGGAACTCAACGAAGAGATGGAATCCCATGTGGCCATTCTGGGCGATCTCCAGGGTCCTAAGCTGCGCGTGGGAGAGATGGAAAACGATAAGGTGCAACTGGAGGATGGACAGGAGTTCTCCTTTGTGACCACATCCTGTACCGGCACCAGCGAAAAAGCCTGCCTGAGTTATGAGAGACTGCCTGCCGATGTCACCATTGGTGAAAAGATTCTGGTAGATGATGGGAAGCTGATCTTTGAGGTAAAAAGTTCCAACAAAAAGGATACAGTAATAACAAAAGTCATTGCCGGCGGACCGCTCTCCAGCAAGAAGGGGGTGAACCTGCCACACACCAAAATTTCACAACCCAGTCTGACCGAAAAGGATATCCAAGATGCAAAGTTCCTCCTGGACCACCAGGTGGACTGGATCGCACTATCATTTGTAAGAAAAGAGAAAGATATTCAGGACCTCAAGAAGATCATAGAGACTCATCCCAACAGTGCAAGGATCGTTGCAAAAATTGAAAAACCGGAAGCCCTGGAGGAGATTGATGAAATCATCGAAGCTTCCGACGCTGTGATGGTGGCCCGGGGTGATCTGGGTGTTGAAGTTGACTTCCATAAGGTCCCGATAATCCAGAAGAGTATCATTAAAAAATGCCATCTGAAGTCGAAACCTGTGATTGTGGCCACACAGATGATGGAGAGCATGATCACCAATCCCACTCCCACCCGGGCCGAAGCCAACGATGTGGCCAATGCTGTACTGGACGGAGCCGATTCGGTGATGCTTAGTGGTGAAACCTCTGTAGGTAAATATCCCATAGAGACCATCAGAAATATGCAAATGATTATCGACTCAACCGAAACCGAGGAGTATATCTATTACAAAGAGCATCTGTCGGTACCGGAGTCAAAAAACTTCCTGGCCGACTCCATCTGCTACAATGCGGTTCAGCTTGCCGAACATGTGAATGCAGCAGCCATCGTCACCCTTACCCACTCTGGATTTACCGCCATAAGAATCAGTTCACACCGGCCCAAAGCCCCAATTTTTACCTTTACCATGAATGTGGATCTGATCAACGACCTGTCGCTGGTCTGGGGTGTAAGAACCTACTACTTTGGAGAGTGCCAATATATTAACGAATACATCGAGTATACTGAGGAGTTCCTGATCAGCCAGAACCTGCTGAAAAAAGGGGACCTGGTGGTCCATGTGGGAAGCATTCCGATCCTGGAGAAGGGGAAAACCAATATGTTGAAACTGACCCGGGTAAGCTAACAACGGGCGGCATTTTTCCACGATCTGGGAATGGCATACTCGACCCGTGAAGATCACGGAAAACTGAAAAATGAACTGGAGCAAGCACGATTATAGATATCTCGCGGCCTGCCTGCTGGCAGGATCGATCCTGATGGCCGGTTTCATCCTACCGGTCAGGGCCCAGGTAGAGTTGAAATACGAAAACAATGAGACGGTCACCTGGCAGGAGGCCATCCGAATGTATCAATGGCTGGATGAGCAGTACGAAGATGCCAGGTTGCTCCAGGTGGGATGGACCGATGCCGGGAGACCCCTTCACCTGTTTGTTATAGATCGTGGTCACAACTTCTCACCGGAGCAGATCCGTGAATCGGGTAAAAACATCCTCTTTATCAACAACGGGATCCACCCGGGAGAGCCCTGCGGTGTGGATGCAAGCCTGAAACTGGCCAGCAATCTCCTGTCAGGTAAAGACAGCTGTGAGCATTACCTCGACAATACCGTGGTAGCCATTGTCCCTCTCTTCAACGTGGGGGGTGCCCTCAACCGCGGATCCTTTCACCGGGCCAACCAGAACGGACCGGTAGAACATGGATTCAGGGGCAATGCGCGAAACCTGGATCTGAACCGTGATTTTATCAAACTTGATTCGAAAAATACACAGTCGCTTGTGTCACTGCTAAGAAGCTGGAATCCGGATATTTTCGTGGATACACATACTTCCAATGGTGCCGACTACCCCTATACCATCACCCTGATTAACAGTCACAGCCAGCGCCATGAACCATCCCAGACCAGGTTTCTGGACTCCACCCTGCTGCCCTTTCTTTTCGAAGGGATGGAGCACTCACCCTATCTGATGAGTCCCTACATCTGGAGCTTCAAACAGTCGCCCGACCATGGGATCCTTGCATTTATGGACTACCCCAGGTACACTTCCGGTTATGCCAGCCTCTTCAACACCTTTGCCTTTACCGTAGAGACACATATGTTCAAACCATTTGAAGAGAGGGTGCTCTCCACCTGGCACCTGCTAAGGGAAACATTGCGGTTCAGCGGTATGTATGGCAAAGAACTGGCAGAGGTAAAGAAACAGGCATGGCAGGAGAAGATGAACCGCCAGGAGTTCATCCTTCAGTGGGCACTGGACACCTCCAGGTATGACCTGATCAACTTCAAAGGTTATGCAGTAAAACAGAGGAAAAGCAAGGTAACCGGAGAACAGCGCTATTACTACGACAGGAGCGATCCCTGGGAAAAAGAGATTCCCTATTACAAGTACTTTAAACCCGTGTTAACTGTCACTGTGCCTGACTACTACATTCTTCCCTCTGCATGGAGAGAGGTGGTGGAACGTCTTCAACTGAACGGGGTGGAGATGGAACAGTTAACAACCGATAGCATCATTGAAGCAGATATCTATTATATCGAAAAGTATGAAACTGTGGAGCAGCCCTATAACGGACACTACATGCACTACGGTATAGAGACCAGGCAGGTGACTGAAAAGGTGCAGCTTCTCACCGGCGACTGGATCATCCCAACCAGGCAGAGGGCCATTGAATACCTGGTGCAGACCCTCGAACCGGAGGGGTATGACTCCTTCTTCAACTGGAATTTTTTCGATGAGGTACTTTTCAGAAATGAGTACTTCTCCCCTTACATCTTTGAAGAGACAGCTGAAGAATTGCTAAAAAATGATCCCCTGTTAAAGAGGGAGTTGAAGGAGAAGAGGCGAAAGAATCCCGATTTTGCAGGGAACGGTTACAGGCAGCTCAGGTTTATCTACGAAAGATCCCCCTGGTCGGAGGCAACCTATATGCGTTACCCTGTATACAGGCTGAATCGCTGATATAAAAAAAATATCTATTTTTGCTCCCCTATGAAGAAGTTATTCCTTACAGGGGTCCTGCTGGTTTTTGTCGTTTTGCAGACCCTGGCTGCTGTCAGTCTGGATGATTTTTTAACCCGAAAAGAGGTAAAAGAAGTACGTACCATTCAAAATGAATCGACCTTTGAGCGTATCCTGGAGGTGATGATTGAACAGCCCATCGATCATTGCAATCCCGATGGAGGCACATTCAGACAACGGGTCTATATCTCTCATGTTGATCCTTCAAAACCGGTAGTGATGATCACAGCTGGTTATGATACAAAATACTACTATACCTCAGAGATCACCTCGGAGTTAAGCTGCAACCAGGTGATGGTGGAGCACAGGTACTTTGGCCGGAGCGTGCCCGACAGCATCAACTGGAACTACCTGGATACCTGGCAGGCCGCTTCGGATCACCACCGGATCGTTACCATGTTTAAGGAGCTATACCCCGGGCAATGGATCTCCACAGGGATCAGTAAAGGGGGACAAACAGTTATGTATCACAGTTATTACTATCCTGAAGATGTGGACGCAAGGGTACCCTATGTAGCTCCCCTGAATTTTGGACTTGAGGATGATCGCATCTACTCTTTCCTCGATAATGTGGGAAGTTCAAGGGAACGCAGGAAAGTGAAGAAGTTTCAGAAAATGACCCTGAAAAACCAGGAGAAATACCTGCATGCCTTCAAATCGTTCTCAGAGGATAAAGGGTATACGTATGAGCTGGCAGGTGGAGTGGAAAAGGCTTATGAGTATTGTGTGCTGGAGTACTCATTTGCATTCTGGCAGTGGGGATATGTTCCGTTGAAGAAGATCCCCGGTAAGGCTACTCAGCCCGCCGAGGTGATTGAACATATGAACCGCGTGGCCGGATTCGACTACTTCTCGGATCAGTTTATTATTGAATACAGGCCCTTTTTCTACCAGGCCATGACCGAGATGGGTTACTATGGGTATGATCTGGATGCTTTTGGAAAGTATCTGAAACATGTGGACAACCCAATCTTCACCTTCACCATTCCGGATAGCGTGACGATTTCATTTAACGATGAACTATCGGTTGAGATTCAGCAATACATTACCGAAGAGGCCGATAACTATATCTTCATCTATGGGGAGTATGACTCCTGGTCGGCCACAGCAGTCACCTCCACCGGAAACACCAATTCAAAGATATTTGTCAAGGAGGGGGGATCGCACCGGACCAGGATCAACAACATGCCTGAAGAGCAGAAAAAAGAGGTATTCAATACCCTGAAATCGTTCCTCCAATAACCTACTAACCCACTAACGCTTGCGCGGCAACCTATCTATCTATACCTTTCCATGGCAGAATCATATTCAGCCAGGAAACTCTCAAATGAGAAGTAGCGACCGTGTGCCGGGTAGATGGTTTTTACCTGCAGGTCGCGGATAACTGCCCAGCTCCTGACCAGTGCAGGAAGATTCTCTGCAAAGGGTGGAAAGTGCTGTTTATTCTCCACTCCGAACAGGGTGTCGCCGGCCAAAAGTTCGCCCCCCTCCATCAGAATAATCATCGATCCGTAAGTGTGTCCGGGGGTATGAATCACCCTTCCGGGAAAACCATATGCCTCCAGATCAAAAAGATCATCCGCCAATAGATCAGGCTCTGCACCCGGATACTTCATCAATCTCCTGGCAAAGGTCCGGCCCAGCCCCACAAGTAACTTCGCCTTCCAACGGGTTCCCGATGGAATGGGGGAGAAACCCTTTCTAAGACGGTCGCCCTCGGAGCGATGAATCAGCACCTTGCAGCCGGTCAGCTCCTTCAGCTTCCCTGCCGATCCTGCATGATCGAAATGTGAATGGGTAAGCACAAGCAGTTTGAGCATTCCCGGCTCCAGTCCCAATCCCTTTAACACTTCCAGGATTTTCACCTCTTCACCGCTGTTACCACAATCCACAAGGATCGCCTCGCCCGGCCGGTATATCAGGTAACTGGAGACGTTCACCAATCCGATCCGTTGAACTTTATAGCTGTCGGTTGACATTATTTTACGGGGAAGTCCATCAATTTATCCCCTTCCAGATACGCTTCCAGGCGATCGTTGATGGCTACCGGACCCACTCCTGCCGGTGTACCCGTATAGATCAGATCGCCTGTCTTAAGGGTCATAAAACGGGAAACGTAAGCAATGATCTTCTCAAAACTAAAGATCATCAATGAGGTGTTTCCATCCTGGACGGTCTTCCCGTTCAGATCCAGCCTGAACGAAAGATTGTGAATATCTCCGAATCTATCCAACGGGGAAAAATCACTGATGGGCGCTGAGTAATCAAAGCCCTTGGCAATCTCCCAGGGCAGTCCTTTTTTCTTCTGTTCAGCCTGCAGGTCACGGGCCGTAAAATCAACTCCAAGGGCGACCTCATTAAAATAGCGACTGGCATACTTCTCCTCAATGCTCCTTCCCAATCTGTTGATCCGGATCACCACCTCAAGTTCGTGATGGACGTCATTTGAGAATTTGGGATAGAAAAAGGGACGGTTAGCCGTGACCAGAGCAGAATCCGGCTTCATAAAGAAAACTGGATTGTCGGGGACTTCATTGTTCAGCTCCCTGGCGTGAGCAACGTAATTCCTTCCAATGCAGATGATCTTCATAAGGCTATTTCTTAATGGAACTCAGCTTAATGCTGGTAAGCACTTTTTTGGTATAGAGAGGGAAATCTCCTTTCATCATCCAGCCATAATAGCCTGGATCTTTATCCAGTATTTCACTAACAGGTTTGCCCTTATGTTTCCCGAAGTTGAACACCTCCACATCGTCCTCATTATATACAATCCTCCCGGCAAAATCCACATTGCGCGTATGGGCCGAGAACTCGGCAAGCTTCCCGATATCATTCTCCAGGTTGGAATACCGTTCCAACTGGGCCTGCAGCACTTCATAGGTAGCCATGGTATCGGCCTCCGCCGAATGGGCATTACTCAACTCTTTATTTGCAAAAAACTTATAAGCGGCAGAGAGTGTCCGGGGTTCCATTTTCATAAAGATCACCTGTACATCTACAAATTTCCTCCTTTTCAGGTCAATCTCCACATCCGATCTCAGGAACTCCTCTGCCAGAAGGGGTATATCAAACTTCACAGAATTGTATCCGGCCAGGTCGCACCCTTCAAAATCCCTGGCAATTCTTTTTGCCACCTCATTGAAGGTGGGCGCATCTTTCACATCCTCATTGGATATCCCGTGAATCGCTATCACCTTTTCAGGAATGGGCATGCCGGGATTCACACGCATGGTTTTGGAGGTTTCATTCCCGTTCAGATCTATCTTCAGATAGGAGATCTCAACAATTCTGTCAGATGCTATATTGATTCCGGTGGTCTCGAGATCGAAAAAAATAATTGGATTCTTCAGATTAAGCCTCATGCGTTATGCATTTATCATCATAGGCATCAGGAGCATCAGGGTATCTTCGCTCTCATTCTGCGTTTCAGAAGGCAACAGGATCCCGGCACGTGTAGGATCGCTCATCTCCAGTACCACATCATCAGAAGCCAGATTTGCCAGAATTTCAATCAGAAAAGTTGATTTGAAGCCAATCTCCATATCCTCTCCTTCATATTGACAACTGAGTCTTTCGGTGGCCGAGATGGAGAAATCGATGTCCTGCGCAGAGATATTCAACTGATTACCCGTGAGAGAAAGCTTTACCAGATTACTGGCCTGATTGGAGAAGACCGATACCCGCTTCAACGTATTATAGAAGGCCAGGCGATCGATGCTCATCTTATAAGGATTGTCACTGGGGATCACAGAGTTATAACTGGGATAGTTGCCCTCAACAAGTCTGCATACCAGTTTGTAGTCGGTCAGTGTAAAAGAGGCATTGCGGTCATCAAACTCCAGGACCACCTTGTTCTCCTCCCTGGGTAAAATATTTTTCAAAAGCGATGCAGGCTTCTTCGGAAGGATAAAGCTTGAAGCACTCCCGGCAGCTGCATCAGTCCGCTTGTACCGAACCAGTTTATGGGCGTCCGATGCCACAAATGTGATATCATCGGGCGACAATTCCATGAAAATTCCATTCATAACCGGTCGAAGTTCATCATCGGCAGTAGCAAACAGCGACTTGCTGATTCCGGTAAGAAGCACCTCCTGTTCAATTTCCAGTGTCTGTTTCTGATCATCCTTGATCACGGGCATTTGTGGAAACTCTGCTCCATTTTGACCCGGGATGGAAAACTTCCCATTCTCGCTCTGGATCACAACCATCAGGTTATCGGGATTGATCTCAAAAGTAAGCGGGATATCGGGGAACTCCTTAAGTGTATCGGTCAACAGGCGTGCAGGGATAGCCACAGCACCCGAACCATCTCTGTTTTCAAGCTGGATATGCGTAACCAGGGTCGATTCAAGATCGGATGAGGTAATCTCCAGAATTCCATCCTCAAGTGAAAAAAGGAAATTATCTAAAATGGGAAGTGTGTTCTTATTACTGATCACACGACTGATGGCCTGCAGATGACCCAACAGTTCCATACTGGATACAACAAATTTCATCTGTTTATGCTTTTATTTAATGAGTCAATGAACCATCAATTATACGAAAAAAAATCGTTATAGCCTCAGCTACTTTTCCCCAAAATAATAGGATAAACCGCGCATCAGAACATCCAGATAGATGTAGTTGACTATTATGGCATCCTGCTCATCATTAAAGAGAACCAGGGCCCGGAAAAGATCGGGTTTCGAATTTGGTATCTCATGGTATGTAAACACTTGCAGGGAATGATGCTCCCCACTGAACGACTCCACCCCTATGGTAGCCATCTTCCGGCTATGATCTGCAGTCCCGGTGAGAGAGTCTGCCGGTATTTCGGTCCTCTGCTCGTACCTGATAGAGGTGAAATAACTGAACAACAGCTTCATAGAAAGCACATTGGGTACACTATCCGGCAGATGGGTATTTTCATTGGCCGGTTCGCATCGAATAATCCCCTCCCGATCCTGGGTGAAGCGAAATGCCTCCCCCGATGCCAGGTCAATCTGAATGGCTGATATCTCCGACGGACGAAGATCAATAAGAAGGTGTTCACGGTAGTGATCAGGAGTGGCCGAAAAGACCCGGTCAAGATCCAGGCCGGGGTATCCCGGCAGAGCAACATAACAGGCCGTTTCAGAACCTCGTAGATTCAACAGGTACCTTCCGGAAACAACCCTTAATCCGTAGGTCAGTAAAACATGATCACCCCTGAAAAATGTAATCTCCCTGGAGTCTCCCTGTGGTTCACCGGATCCTCCATTGGCTTCACTACTTACAATAGATGACACCTCCAGCCTGCTGGCCGCGATCAATAGATTTTCTACAGACACCGGGCTCACCGGCTCTGTACCAAAAAGATACCATGAATCATCACCTTTTATGAGTTCGGCGGAGTTGTAAGAGTCAACCAGTACAATACGGTCCACATCCTCCATATTCCGGAGAGCCACACTCCTGTTCTCCCTCTCCCGCTGGTTCCACGGATTGATGAGCAGGATCAACAATAACAGTGCCAGAATCAGTAAAAAAATGGTCAGGACTGATCGGCGATTCTTCATATCAGCGGGCATATTTTCTTCTCCTGACTACCTGGATAACAACTCCCGAGATCAACACAAGCAGTAGTGGAAGCAGTGTATTTATTAGTTTCAATTTCAGAAGCTGTGACTTCTGACTGATCAATTCATTGTTTAAAAGACGAAGTTTGAACTCCCTGGAGCGTAACTCCATAAGACCCGTCTCATCGGTCATGTAGTTCACAACATTCATGATGAATTCGCGGTTCCCGAAGGTCTGTCGCGTGTACCTGTCATATCCCAGAGGCTGTGCCCTGAATGCTCCCTGCTCAAATTGCACCTCGTTGGCAGCTATATCACCATCAGAGAGTATAAAAAGGGAGGTTGGTTCACTCTCCACAATCATTTTCCAACCGGAGGGTGTCACTCCTTCCGGTACCGGGTAGTTTTTGTAAAACGATTCAAATTCTCCCTCCAGTAGAATTCCAACCGGAAGATTTGCAGAGCGATATAGTGCCGGGTCGGGTTGAACTGTCACCTCCTCCATATTTATATAGAGTGGGACATCCCTTGTTCTGCTGGCCTGGGATGTTGCCAGCAATACGGTCTTGGTAACATGCCCGGGGCTGCCCGAAAGCGTATCCATTGAAGAGGCAAACTGGCTCTTCACATAATTGAGCCCCCTGGTTACGGGGTGTGTAACCGGTCCCGCCAGCAGTGGATAGTATACCCAGGGCATCATGGTAAAGCGTGCCTGCTGACCGGCGGGAGCAGTATTTACAGGAACATAATTACACTGCAGATCGGCCACCAGATTGTAGTTGACCCTGACACCATATTTAAAGAGGAGATCTTCCAATCCCACCTGGTTGGCCAGAGCCACCGTGGTCCCGGCTGAAAGGCTGTCAGCAAAAGGATGCACGGGGTCAAGGAAAAAGAGAACCTTTCCTCCCTGCATGATATACTGGTCAATGGCAAATTTATCAGCCTCACTAAAAGGTTGCTCCGGACGGGCGATAATCACTGCCTGGTAATTAAGTAACGCCTCCACATTGCCATTGATATAACCCCGGTCCACCTGGAAAAAGTTCTTCAGTTCATCCATCAGGCTGTGAGTCTGCAGCGAATCGAGTTCCCCATGCCCTTCTATAAAAGCGATGCGGGGCACCTCCTCCATGGTCAGGCTGTGGATGGCCCTGGCGAATTCATATTCCAGTGTCTGAATGGAGTTATTCAGGTTCAGTTCATGTGAGAGTGAAGGATTGTTTTTCAAAAGATTCACAGGCATCTCAAATGGTCCGTAACCAATAATGGCTCCCGGAAAAACAGTCCTGGTCGAACTTCCTCCTTCACCGTCGCGCACCTGGATATTGGTCACCTTCAAGCCCTTGTCGTATAACTCCCCGATCATCCTGTTCCGGATGGATTCATCGGGTTCATCATAAAGGTTGATAAACTGGTATTGAAGTTTCTCTCCACCGTATGCCCTGAATTCGTCCATCAGCTCCCGGATCGATTTACGAAAATTAACAAACTCAGCCGGGAGCTCTCCATCCAGGTATATTTTCACATAGATCACATCCTCCAGCTCCCTTAACAACCGGCGGCTTGGTTGCGAGAGGGTATGTTTCTTTTCAGTGGTCAGGTCGATCCGGAAAAACTTTATCTCTGCCAGAAGACTCACTGCCACAACCAGCACCAGTGTGATCCCCAGCTGAAACAAATGTCGTCTTTTCAGTGCTTTCCTGTCCATGTGCGCCTTACCATTTACTACTTTGAAGCAGAGTCCGTGTTCCAACGATAAACAGGAGGATCACACCGGCAAAATAGAGAATATCCCTCGAATCGATCACTCCCCTGCTAATGGAGTTATAGTGATAACTGATGCCCAGCCGTGAAATCATAAAAACAATCCTGCCCGATTCAGCAATCCCACTTAAAAATTCAAATCCCATAAACATCAGGAAAGAGAGTAAGACCGCTAAAATAAATGCCACAATTTGGTTCCCTGTAAGCGAAGAGGCAAACATCCCGATGGCCGCATAGATCCCACCCAGGAACAGAAGGCCCATATATGAGCCCCAGGTTCCGCCCATATCTATATTTCCCGGGGGACTACCCAACCGGGAGACTGACCAGAAATTGATGAGGGTAGGAATCAGCGAAAGAAGTACCAGTGCCCAGGAGGCCAGGAACTTGGCAAGAATAATTTGTAATTCAGTCACCGGTCTGGTATAGAGCAGGTCCAGCGTACCGGTCCGCTTCTCTTCAGAAATCATCCTCATGGTAATGGCGGGAACCAGGAAAAGAAAGAGCCAGGGTGCAATGGCAAAAAGGGAATCCATTGTGGCATACCCGTTTTCAATCACATTGAACTGTCCCGGTATGATCCACATAAAAAGGCTATTGAGCAGAAGGAACACCACAATAACCAGGTACCCGGTAAGGCTGCTGAAAAAACCGCTGATCTCTTTTTTAAAAAGTGCCCGCATCGTTGCCTGGTCGTTATAGGTCCCGTACAGCTTCCGGAAGACTGGAATCGGGCAGATCCCTGTAGTCCATCAGTCTTACCTCATGAAAATAGAACTGGAGTATATCCTGGTATGCAAAACCATCCCTGGCCATCTTCATGGCCCCCTCCTGGCTCATTCCGATGCCGTGTCCGAATCCTTTCCCCCATACCAGCACACTATCACCTTCGGGAAACATATCAAAAAATGCCGATTTGAATCCCCAATCCTCCCTGATCTTAGCCATCTTGATAGAATCCTTGTCAAGTATAAAATACTTCTTTCTGTTCATCTGTTCCACATAGATAATCTCGTCGGGAATCCGGGTAACAGATTTCATCCCGTTCTTTAGCAGGTACTCCTTCCACTCCTTAAAGGAGATAGTATCCTGCCATTTGGCATGGGACTGATGAAGCGAATATGGGTCCACCACCGACTGCAGATAGCTCATATCGGAAAGCCAGACGTCTGCTGCCCGCTGGGTTTGTCCCCCGCTATTGGCATGATAGGCTGCAGTAATCAGTTTGAAATTGTAATCGGCCAGCACCGTGGCACTGGTCTCCACAATCGCTTCCAGGATTTCCGGATTACCGGAACTCCTTCCCTTGTATGCCTGACAATGAGGTCCGTCGCACAAGGAAAAGCCCTCACTGATATGCCGCTCCATCTGTCTCAATGCATAGGTTCTGCAGAGCACAGACTGCGCTTTGTAAAACTCCTTCTCGGCGTTTGGACCTGACTCGGCTTCAACCACTCCGGCCAGATATTTATCCATATCCACCTGGTTCACCAGTGTCATATACCGGTCGGCCGGAGTCACCACCAGATTGTCATCATATATCCTAGAATCAATTTCGGGGAAAATGCACCTCACACGAAAAACCGACTCGGCAGAGAGGGAGCTTAATTCAATATGTGTGGCATAACCAAAATCGTGTTCCGCATCCAGCACCTTTACCTTTCCCTCCTCCAGGGTCAGGTAGAGAATATCTCCTTCCTCAACTCTGAGTATCACCTCCCCGTCAAGCAGAAGCTGGTAATTACCCGAGGAGCAGTAGACCACTGCAGCTTTTACCAGGTGATCCTGGAAAAGTCCCACCTCAACCGGCTGTGCCACTAATCCTGTCCAGGAAACTACAATCAACAGTACCGTTACAATCCGCTTCATTCAAATTCCACTTTTAACAATTCTATCATGCGCTCTCCGATTCTCCGGGAAACCCCCCTGCTGCCCAGCTTAGCATTCAACACCCGGTAGCCCTCCTGCATCTCCTTCCTGTACGTATCATCGCTCAGGATCCTGGTCAACTCGTTCCGGGTCTGCCCGGTCAGATCCTTCTGGATAACCTCCTCCACCAGTTTCTTCCCATAGATCAGATTTACAAGGCTGATAAAATTAATCTTTATTAATCGTTTTGCAATGCCATAAGCAAGCTTACTGGTTCCATAAAGCACCACCTGGGGAAGTTCAAACAGGGCTGCTTCCAGCGTTGCAGTTCCAGAGGTGACCAGGCCCGCATATGCACACTCCAGCAATGCATAAGTCTCATTGAATACAATCTTTACCTCCGTCCCCTGCAGATATTGCTCATAGATGGAGGAATCTATAGAAGGCGCCCCGGCCACCACAAACTGATACTCCGGATGCTCTGCTGCCAGTGTCAACATGGAGGGAAGTGTGGTATTAATCTCCTTTATTCTTGAACCGGCAAGAAGCGCCACCAGGGGTTTCTGACCTAAGTCATGCTGCATTTTCCACTCCCCTTCTCCTGCAAACTGCTCCCGGAACCTGGCAACCTGGTCAACCAGGGGATTGCCAAAATACTCCACTTCCATACTGAATCGTTCAAAAAACTCCACCTCGAAGGGAAGAATGGCAAAGAGCCGGTTCACATATTTTTTCAATGATTTCACCCGACCCTGTTTCCAGGCCCACACCTTGGGAGAAATGTAGTAAAATACCTTAATCCCATGCCCCGAAGCAAAACGGGCCATCCGCATATTAAATCCGGGATAGTCCACAGGGATCAGCACATCGGGTTTCCACTCCAGTATCTTCCGTTGGATGAGACGCATGTTCCGGAAAATCTTTCTCAGGTGAAAAAACACATCCAGCATCATATAGCTGGTCTCCCTGTAATGCATCACCATTCCTTCAGAAACCTCCTGCATCAGATCACCTCCCATGTAGCAAAACTCTGCCTGCGGATCAGCCTCAAGAAGCTCTTTCATCAGGTTCGATGCATGAAGGTCGCCTGAGGCTTCGCCTGCTATCAGAAAATACTTCATCCTCTCCTTAGGCAAATTTGAGTATCAGCATTACAAATGCCAGCAACAGAGTGGCAAAAATAACTCCCCTGGCCGAAAAATTCCGGTTGGTCCAGATAAAAAGGAAAAAAAGCAACAGGTTGGGAATGGTGGCGAGGCTCACTGTCTTTGATAACATCTTCAATTGCTGAAACTGCACCAGGAAATCCACAAGTGTACTGTCACTTTTCACTATCCAGAAACCCAGCAGGGTCAGGAATGGTATTACCAGTGCCGGAACCAATCCGGACAGTACGGTATCGAATTTCTTTTCACTCATGCTTACCTGTTTGTGCAAACTCCAGTGATTTCATCTTCTCCAGCACATCATATGCGGTCAGATCTGTATTGATGGGAACAACAGAGACATACCTGTTCTTCAGGGCCCACTCATCGGTACCAGTACCCCCGTTTTCGGGCTCCCTGTTGTGGAAAAAGCCGGTAAGCCAGTAGTACTCTGCACCATTGGGATCGGTTCTTTTCTCAAACTCCTCTTTCCAGTAGCCGTTAGCCTGACTGCAGATCCTGATGCCCCTGATCTCTTCAGAAGAGAGCGCCGGAATATTCACATTGAGACAGATTCCATCGGGCAGACCTTGCTCCATTACATGCCGGATAACCTCCTCTGCCACCCTGCCGGAAGCAGTGAAATCGGCATCCGGATCATAACTGAGCAGGGAAAAACCGATGGAGGGGATATGGTTCACCGCACCCTCCATGGCAGCTGCCATGGTACCCGAATAGAGCACACTGGAGGAGGAGTTTGAACCGTGATTAATACCTGAAAGCAGCAGGTCCGGTTTGCGGTCGGATAGACTGTTAAAGACCAGCTTCACCCCGTCTACTGGCGTGCCATTGGTAACATAACAGGTAAGACCGGGCTCTTTAGAAACAAGTTTGACCCGGAGGGGCACCTTGATGGTGATGGCATGTGACATACCCGACATGGGCTCCCGGGAAGAGATGGCCACCACATCTCCAAATCTGCGGGTCACGGAAATAAGCGCTTCCATGCCCCTGGCATGAATACCATCGTCGTTGGTAACCAGTATCAATGGGGTTCGATTCATCTTATCTTTATAAGCTTACAAAAATATCTAAAATCCACGAGAACCAGGTTTTTTATTTCTAATTTCATACAGTGAACAATAACCAATGAGGATGAATATAAAAAAAACAGTTCTGTTAATGGTGATGGCAGTGATGGTGTTAACACTGAAGGCCCAGGATCTGGCCGATCTTTTTGAAAAGAACAAACACTCCGTGGTTACTATCTATGTAGATGAGAGTCTGAATACCGGAACAGGCGATCCCCGCACCTTTACCTCCAATATGGGACTCGGTTCCGGTGTGCTTATAAGAGAGGATATTGTTCTTACTGCTGCCCATGTGGTGGGCAATGCAGAGCAGATCATGGTTCAGTTTTATGACGGTGAATCGTTGGAGGCAAAAACAACCAGGATATCACGCATTGCCGATGTGGCACTGATCACCCTGAACAGGCACCCTGCCAACCCGCAGGTAGCTGTCATTGGCAATTCGGACGAAGTCAGAATCGGCGATGAGGTGTTCGTGGTGGGAGCCCCCATGGGCTTGCCCTACTCCCTGTCGCGGGGTGTGATCAGTGGAAAGCACACTGAGCATAACCTCTCCAATGACGGAAAAACAATGGAATTTTTCCAGACCGATGCAGCCATCAATACCGGCAACTCGGGAGGACCTATGTTTAACTACAACGGTGAGGTGATCGGTATTGTAAGCTCAATCTTCACCCACTCGGGTGGGTTTGAAGGGATCGGTTTTGCCGCCACATCCAATGTATCCAGTGCACTGCTTACCGAAAGAGGCAGCAAGTTCTTCGGAATCGAAGCCATGGTGCTTCCCTACGAACTGGCTCGTATCCTCAATGTTCCCCAGGAGTCGGGATGGCTGGTGCAGCATGTGGTCAGGGATAGTCCGGCCGGAAAGTCAGGTATAAAAGGTGGGTTCAGGATGGTCACCATAGAGGAAGAGAAGATCCTGCTGGGTGGGGATATCATCCTTCAGGTGGACGACATCGTGATCACAGGAGAGGAGAGTGTTTATAAACTCTGGGACTACCTCAACTCGGTACAATCGATTGCTACCCATGATATCAAAGTGCTGCGGGCTGGCGAAATCATTGAACTGCGCTGGGTATCCTCCGGTTTTCAGCCAACGCGTCAATGACACCGGTCACTAAACTGCTTCCTCCCGGTTCTCTGGATGATTCGGAACTGACCTATGTGGTAATGGGTGCCAGGTACCAGGGGCAATGGATCTTTGTGCGACACAGGCAGAGGCAGACCTGGGAGATGCCGGCCGGGCACATTGAACCGGACGAGGAGCCCGACAGGGCTGCAGTAAGGGAACTATATGAGGAGGCAGGGGTGGTAAATTCATCCCTGACCGTCATTTCTGACTATAAAGTTACCGATGGGGGAAAGAGCGCTTTTGGAAGGCTCTACTGTGCTGAAGTGAAGGAGCTGGAGGAACTCCCGGACCATGAAATAGAGGAGATAAAACTGAGCGTGGAGCTCCCCTCCAATCTCACCTACCCGGAAGTCCAGCCACTGCTTTTTTCGCTTTTAACTCTGCACTAAAAGCACTACTTTTGCAGCTCATTCGTAATGAAGCAGCAATGAAGATTTCCTACAACTGGCTTAAACAGTATATTGATGCCGATCTGCCCCCTCAGCAGGTCAGTGAAATTCTTACCAACACCGGACTGGAGGTCGAGGGACTTGAAGAGGTGCAGTCGGTGAAGGGGGGATTGGAAGATGTGGTGATCGGTGAGGTAATCAGCTGTGAAAAGCACCCCGATGCCCATAAGCTCACCGTGACCACGGTGAACCTGGGAGAGGATAAGCCGGTACAGATTGTCTGCGGGGCACCCAATGTGGCAGTTGGACAGAAGGTCCCGGTAGCCAGAGTAGGCGCCACACTCTGGCCCGATGAGAAGGGTTTTACCATCAAGAAAGCAAAAATCCGCGGTGCACTCTCCATGGGCATGATCTGCGCCGAAGATGAACTTGGTCTGGGCACCTCCCATGATGGAATCATGGTCCTTGACCCGAAGGCTGAGCCAGGCACGCCGGCAGCCGACTATTTTCAGGTGGAAAATGATTTTGTATTTGAGATCGGGCTGACCCCCAACCGCATTGATGGTGCCTCTCACCTGGGTGTGGCCAGGGACCTGGCCGCATACCTGGAACAATCGGGCAGGGTGAATATTAAGAAACCATCGGTGGAGGCCTTCAGCAACGATAATAACGACCTTTTTATCCCCGTTGAAATAGAGGAGAGAGCCGGATGCAAACGTTATTCAGGCCTAACCATCCAGGGCATAGCAGTTACCAAGAGCCCCACATGGTTACAAAACCGGCTAAGATCGGTGGGCCTCACTCCCATCAACAATGTGGTAGATATCACCAATTTCGTACTGCAAGAATCGGGGCAACCCCTTCACGCTTTCGATGCGGACCATATCAAGGGCCATAAAGTGATTGTCAGGACCATGCCCGAGGGAACTCCCTTTATTACCCTGGATGAGCAGGAGCGCAAACTGCGCGGTTCCGACCTGATGATCTGCAATACCGAAGAGGGCATGTGTATCGCCGGTGTTTTTGGAGGCATCGGTTCGGGCGTCACAGAAAAAACCACCTCCATCTTCCTGGAGTCGGCCTGTTTTGATCCGGTCTATATCCGCAAAACAGCCAGGCATCACCTGCTTAATACCGATGCATCATTCAGGTTTGAAAGGGGATCGGACCCCAACAACACCGTCTGGGCCCTGAAACGTGCTGCCATGCTGATCAAAGAGATTGCCGGAGGGACCATCTCCTCTGAAGTGGTTGATGTATATCCCGAACCGGTGGAAGATTTCCGGGTAGAGATCAGTTATGCACATGTGGACCGGCTCATCGGAAATCATATTGAACCCGCTACCATCCGTTCCATTCTTGAATCACTGGAGATCAGGGTGGAAGAGGAGAGTGAGCAGGGAATGGTCCTGCGGGTTCCCCCATACAGGGTGGATGTTCAGCGGGAGGCCGATGTGATCGAAGAGATCCTCCGGATCTACGGATTCAACCGGGTGGAGACAGTGAACGGACTTCGTTCGACCCTCTCCTTCACCAGCAAACCCGATAAGGATCAGGTGGTTAATATGACCTCGGATCTCCTCTCTTCCAACGGGTTCTTTGAGATGAAATCCAACTCACTTACCCCCTCATCCTATTATGACACGGAAGAGAGCAGGGACCCGGCAGCTGTTCGCCTTTTCAATCCATTGAGCCAGGATCTGGCCCTGATGAGACAAAATCTGCTTTTCGGGGGACTGGAGGCCATTGCCTATAACATCAACCGGAAGCAGAGCGATCTGAAACTATATGAATTTGGAAATTGCTACTACCTGAATGGAGAGGATAAAGGAGAAAATCCCCTTGATAAATATGATGAAGCGTTCCATATGGGTATCTTCCTTTCGGGAAACGTTCAGCAGGGCAACTGGGTTCAGAAACCGGTGGAGTCCTCCTTTCATCAGCTTAAAAGCTATATGGAAACGGTACTGATAAAACTTGGGATCGATCCCCTTGCACTGGATTGTACCGGCTCGGAAAACCCGCACTTTAATGAAGGGCTGGTATACAAATACAACAGCACCCTGCTGGTAGAATTTGGACGGGTGGCAGAGAAAACAGTGAAACAGTTCGATATCAAGCAGCAGGTATTTGCTGCTGAATTCAACTGGGACCTGGTACTGAATGCGCTTGCCGGTCACAGGATCCTCTTCAAACCGCTCTCACGGTTCCAGGTGGTCACCCGTGACTTCTCCCTGATGCTGGACAGGAGTGTAACTTTTGAATCGCTCAGGATACTGGCTTTCAAAGCGGAGAAAAAGCTATTGAAGCAAGTGACCCTCTTTGATGTATATGAAGGGGATAAAATAGATAAAGGAAAGAAATCCTACGCCCTTACATTTACTCTTCTGGATGAAGATAAAACCCTTACCGACAAACAGATCGATAAAGCCATGCTGCGTATTGCCAGTGCCTTCGAAAAGGAGCTTGGCGCTTCGATCAGGGGAATGTAACATCCATGGATTCAACAATTACTCTCTTCAGGGGAGACATCACCAGAGTGAAAGTTGATGCCATTGTCAATGCAGCCAACCGCACCCTCCTGGGTGGAGGCGGCGTGGATGGCGCCATTCATCGTGCAGCGGGACCAGAACTGCTGGAGGCCTGCCGCACCCTGGACGGGTGTAAAACCGGTGAAGCCAAAATAACACCCGGTTTCCATCTGCCTGCTTCTTATGTGATCCATACGGTGGGACCGGTATGGCACGGTGGAAGAAACAGAGAACAAGAACTCCTGGAACGCTGTTACTGGAACAGTCTTGAACTGGCTGTGAAACACCGGTTAACATCCATTGCCTTTCCCAACATCTCTACCGGTGTATATGGTTTTCCAAAAGGGCTGGCAGCTGAAACCGCTATCGCTGCTGTAAAAGATTTCCTGGCCAAACACGGAGCGGTTATGCAGGTCATCTTTGTTCTGTTTGACAAGGAGAATGAAACCCTCTACAGCACCTTCCTGGAAAAGCAGTGATAAAGGTGGCCCCGGATTCCCTGGTGTCAAAAGAGGATCCCTATCCCGATGGCATAACGGAAATTTTTAGAGCCAAACCTGGTCTCTACTTCAGCTGAGGGAGAGATGGTAATGGGATCCATACCCAGCCATTCGAGACGCTTATTGATCTCCTCCTCGAGAATGGGAATCAGCTCTTCAGCATAATCAGAGTTCACGGAAA
>DAOWNM010000288.1 GCA_030642565.1 Bacteroidota bacterium
ATATGTCGACTTTGGTTCCAGTGGAGAATCAACTTGAAAAATAATTAAATTTTGTACCTCTAAATAATAATCGGATTATTGTGAGAATCACATTTACTATCACACGCCACTATTTGCACAAATATGCCTCCTTGCAAAGGATTCTGGCTTTGCTATTGGTCCAATGTATTATGCCAGTAACAGTTTTTGCACAGTCCATTCAAACAGGGGCGGGTCGACCGAATATCATTTATATTCTTCTGGATGATGTGGGATTTGCTGATCTGGGGCCCTATGGATCTGAGATAAACACGCCTAGCATCGACATGCTGGCCAATGAAGGCATCCGTTACAATAGCTTCGTGACACGGGCGATTTGCTCACCTACCCGGGCAGCTCTTTTAACCGGACGAAACAATCAATCCGTAGGAATGATGGATCTTGCCAGAGGTAATTCCAATGGTCCAGCCCATTCACGAGGTTACATCACTCAGGAAGCGGGTACAATAGCGCAGATTCTCCTGGCAAACGGTTACCATACCAGTGCCGTGGGAAAATGGCACCTGACCCCAATTCCAGAGCAGGAGGACTCCTTCGACGGCAGGACAAACTGGCCTTCTGGCAAGGGGTTTCAGAATTTCTACGGATGGCTGTCTGGATGGTGCGACCAGTATAATCCTTCGGGCAGAGGGCGAGAGATGATCGAAGGAAACCACCCGGCACAGGAAGCAAATCCTGGAGGAAATCACGTCTCAGAAGCCATTGTGGATCGGGCCATCGATTACCTTAAAGAAGGCTTCGAAAATGCACCCTGGCAACCTGAGTTTCTGTATCTTGCCTTTGGAGCTGCACACGCTCCCATACAGGTTCCGCAAAGCTACATTGATAAGTATACAGGGGTCTATGAGAAGGGATGGGACAAGCTCCGTGAAGAGCGATTCGCACGACAGAAGCAGCTTGAAATCATTCCTGTAGATGCAGTGCTGACAGAGCGTCATGAAGATGATCCCAGATGGGAAGATCTGTCGGCAGTGGAACAAACAGTGTATTCCCGGTTCATGGCGACATATGCTGGCTTCATCGAACACACCGATGAACAGATTGGAAGACTCGTCAAATATCTAAAGGACGCAGGACAGTATGACAATACCCTAATTTTTCTTATGTCGGACAATGGAGCTGCACCAGAGGCCGGGGTGGATGGAAATTTCACTCGGCCATATGGCAACGACATAAGTGTGGAAGAAATGCTTTACCATCTGGAGGATCTTGGGACAGAACGATCCTCTGCACTATACCAGCGGCCGTGGGCAAGAGTAGGCGGTACGCCGTTCAAGAAGTACAAACTCTGGCCCTTCGGTGGAGGAGTGCGTGACCCGCTGATCATAAGCTGGCCGGGGAAAATTACGAACAGGGGAGGAATCCGATCTCAGTTCGTTGATGTAATTGACATCACCCCTACTGTACTCGACATCCTAGATATTGATGCACCGGACAAGATTGGTGAAATTGAACAAATGGAGATGCATGGAGCAAGTATCCTCCAAACCTTCAACGACCCAGGTGCACCCAATCCCCGCATAACACAGTTCTTTTGTATGAGAGGAAATCGCGCCATCAACCATGAAGGATGGAAGGCGGTCGCGATTCATAAGAAAGGGACTGACTTTGGCGAGGACACATGGGAGCTGTACCAAATAGAACAGGATTTTTCAGAAGCAATAGATGTCTCAGAGAAGTATCCAGAGAAACTACAGGAGTTGAAAGCTCTCTGGTGGTCTGAGGCTGAAAAATACGGATCTCTACCGCTAACTAGTCCTAAATAAGCGTTACAGATTTATTGGACTAAAATAACTGAATATACCCAAAAAAACCATCAAAGATACGCTTAGGTAGAAAATCTGTAAGTTGCGAGTAGATATATTTGCCTTGATTCATGGTTTTGAGCTTATTACAAAGCTAAAATCCCAAATTCAATTCAAATCGACACTCACCCTAAAAGCTCTACAAGGTAAAGATATTAAGGATTTCAAAGAACGCTATATTAGTATAATCGGACACTAGTGATAATAAATTACGGAATATGACCTACAAATCAAAAGAAATGCCATCTACTGTCAATAGACCCAAAAAAATAATGCAAATTGAAATTGAATTTCAAAAATCGATTATGAATCTGAAACTGTATATAGCAACTATTTTGCTGATGTTGTTCTCCTGTGAACTCACCAGTCAGACCGTCATGAGTCAATCTGAAACCGGTCACCCAACTAATATATTGTGCATTTTGGTGGACGACCTGGGTTTTGGCGATCTCTCGTGCCAGGGGGCAAAGGACCTCAGAACCCCGCACATTGACCAGCTGGCAGCTCAGGGCATGAGAATGACGCAGTTTTATGCCAATTGTACCGTTTGTTCGCCCAGCCGGGCCTCCCTGCTGACAGGCAGGTATCCCGATATGGTAGGTGTTCCGGGAGTAATCCGGCAGTTCGAAAACAACAGTTGGGGTTATTTGGATCCCGCCACGGAACTGATCCCGGAACCCCTGAATCAGCGAGGCTACCATACCGCCATTATCGGAAAATGGCACCTGGGTTTTGAAGCGCCCAATACCCCCAACGACCGAGGATTTGAATATTTCAAGGGGTTCCTGGGAGATATGATGGACGATTACCGGACCCACTTGAGAGGGGGGAAGAACTGGATGCGATTAAACAGGGATATCATTGATCCTGAAGGACATGCCACCAACCTGTTCACCGACTGGACCCTGGAGTATCTGGAGAAAAGGGCTGGGGATAAGCAGCCTTTCTTCCTTTACCTGGCCTACAATGCGCCCCATTTCCCCATTCAGCCACCCCCGGAGTTTCTCGAACGGGTGAATCAACGGGAGCCCGGACTGAGTGAAAAACGAGCAAAGAATGTGGCTTTCATCGAACACCTCGACCACCATGTGGGCAGGATCATGGAGTACCTGGAAGCATCCGGACTGATCAATAACACACTGGTGGTATTTACCTCCGACAATGGAGGGGCCCTCAGGTACGAGCAGAGTAACGGCAAATTGAGAGGTGGAAAGCAGGATATGTATGAAGGAGGCATCCGTGTTCCGGCCTTTGTGGTGTGGAAGGGTAAAATAACTCCCGGAGGCAGCAGCGATAGGCTCACTCTCTTGATGGACCTTTTTCCCACCTTTACGGAGCTTGCCGGAGCTGAGGCAGGAGCAACCATTGATGGAGAAAGTTTTTTACCTGAGCTTATGGGAGAGCAGAGGCCCCCCTCTAAGAGATTCGTTTACTGGGTCAGGCGCGAAGGTGGCAACTACGGTGGGCAGGCATACTATGCAGCCCGGCAAGGGGATTATAAGATACTTCAAAATACACCTTATCAGCCCCTTCAGTTTTTCAAAGTGGGAGAAGATCCCTATGAAAAGAATCCACTTGAAACAGGAGGATCTGAGATATACAAATCGCTCCGCTCAGCCCTGCAGGAACACATTCAGGAAACGGGCCGGATCCCCTGGCAAAATCCTCTCACTGAGTAGCTTTACGGATATCAAACGCCATCAGGGCTTCACC
>DAOWNM010000017.1 GCA_030642565.1 Bacteroidota bacterium
ACAGTCTTACCGATGAGGCAAAATCCTATATCGCCCCGCTTCCCCTGGAGTACGACACCTCACTTAACTGCTACAAACAGTTGATGGATGCTGGAAGCGGTCCCATTTCCAAAACTCCCATGGCAGAGGCAATAAAACCAGTGAGCGATACCATAACTCCCATGGGAAGGCATGGGAACACCAACATGGCCGATGCGCAGGCCATCAAGGATGCCACCATGACCCACTTTATTATGGAGCACTGGCAACCGGGAAAACTTTTTATCCACTATAACGGCGCTTACCACTCCGACGAATTTGAGAGCATGAACTGGTTCCTGAAGCGGGCCAACCCGGACCTTAAAATTATAACCATCTCCACCGTGAGCCAGGACGATATTGAGAAACTGGAAGAGGAGTCGGTTGGAAAAGCAGACTTTATCATTGCCGTTCCCTCCAATATGACCCAAACTCACAGATGATAAAAACGGACACCTTTCAGGTTGTGGTACTTCAGGGTGATTTCAGATCCGGGCCAGGGCCATGGTGGCTGCATGCAGTGAGATGGTAATCAGCAGGTAGAGGTTCCTGGCGTGTCGGGTTGAAAGGCCCGGGAAACGGTATTGAATGGATCCGGCATGGCACGAAGAGAGACAATCGCCACAGAGGGTGCAGGTAATCCCCGGCTTTCGTGCAGCGATATCTGACTGATTCAGGGCATCATATTTGCATGTGGTGGTACAGACCATGCATTCGGTGCAGCTGTTTTGATCGATGGTCAGCCTGAAAGGATTGACAAAACGGGTCAGGTTGACAATGGTACCAATGGGACAGAAGGCGGTACAGTGAACCATGCGGCCCTCTTTTCTCGACACCAGCAGGATCAGCCCGAGGCCAATAACACCGAAACCGATGGCCAGCAGGGTCGCTGTGAATACAGGAACTTTCAACCATCTCAAAACTATGGCTCCGGCAATAACAAGGAGCAGCACGGTCGATTTCAGTGCCCATTTGTTCCGGATGGGCATTCTTCTGGTTTTCCCGGACGAACTGATGGAATCGATGGCTCCAAAATAGCAGAGATGACTGCACCAGGCAGGCCCCGAGAGGACCAGGGTGCTTACAAAGAGGATACTCATAGCAGAGAGATGTCCCCGGTAAATGGGGCCGGCCAGGATCATCATGGGAACCGGCAGGTGCAGTTTCCCGGTCATCAGGAATTTTTCAAATCCGATAAGCCCCAGGATCAGCTGGGAAAAGAATACAACCGAGAAGGCCAGCCAGGTGTATCTCCTCCAGGCCTGCACTTTGGATGGATCCTGCATATGATATGCCACAACAGCTCCGTAAATAGCAATAAGTGGTATTTCGATCCATCCGCCTCCCGGCAGAAAACGCTCCATAAGCAGCAAGGGATTATCTACCATGAGCTGGACAGGAATAAGCAGAAAAAGGATGAAGAGGAATACGGCAACTGGCAGCCGGTAGCGGTTCAGGAATTTCATATAGTTTGACACTCAGAATCTTTTGCAACGCGCAAAGTACAGAAAATACAAAGAGCAGAGATACCGACAGCATTTCGTAAAGAATCCTTTCTTCATGAATTGGCAGTTTAACTAATCAAATAGCGATTTTACAGGATAAGCCGCTTCCCTCTCTGCAGCCTGCCTGTCCCATTCGGGGATGACTGTTTGAAGGAACTGCTCCTTTTCGGCCCTCAGAGTGGCTGCATCCATACCGATGAATGCCTGCGCCTCTGCCTTGCTGGAGATGTCGGGGTAGGGGACCTCCCCGGTATGGCCCAGTGAATAGAGCAACCTGCTTAGCCTGATCCTGCCCTCCTGGGCGATATTGATCCCTGTACCGATAACCCTGGAGATCTCTACCGGTGAGTGGAACGATCCGCCATGGCTCGAAGCTGCATAGTCCCATCGCCACTGTGCATGCCTGATGTCCTGAAGAATGGCGGACATCTGCCCCTCTGCCGCACCCAGGTCCCAGGCCAGCTTGGCCTCCACATGGCACCTGACCAGCAACTCTTCCAGTTTGTCCCGGTTCTCAATGATGCGGTCCTGCCGCTCATATACATCTTTGATGAGCTGATCGGTCTCTTCGCGATGGCACACCTGGCACGAATTGGCCACATTGTTCAGGGGGCTCTGGATATGGTGATCGGTATATTTTTGTCCCCCTTCGCTCATAAAGGGCATGTGGCAATCGGCACACGATACGCCCCGTGATGCATGTACACCTGTCATATAGGTTTCATAGCCGGGGTGCTGGGCCTTCAGCATGGGGGCCCTGCTCAATTTGTGGGTCCAGTCGGCAAATTCAATATCGTCGTAATAATCCTCCATCGCTTCAACTGAAAAGCCATTGTCCCATGGGAAGGCGAGGTAGGGAACCCCCTCTACCATATTCTTACTAAAGTAATACTCCACATGGCACTGTGCACAAACCAGCGAACGCATCTCCTGGTGGGAAGCGTTGGTAATATTTTTCCCGATTCTTTCAAAGGCCTCTTTAAGTGCGGGCCTGGAGATTTGAAGCTCCATGGTTGCAGCATCGTGGCAATCGCCACAGCCGATGCTGTTGACCACTTCAGCGCCTCTTGTTTCCCAAGTTCCACGGTAGAACTCGGCGACCCCCATCTCATCCATCAGCCGGGGTACATCCGGACTTTTGCAGCTCCAGCAGGTATTGGGCATGGGGCTTTCCCCGCCCTCCATCGGGGCCCCTGTCCTCAGTGTGTTCCTGACATCCTCCACTGCATAGGAGTGACCCCTTCCCTGGTTGTAGTCTTTGGAAAAACCGTAACCTGCCCAGAGAACCACGAGCCTGGGGTCCACCTTCAGCATATCGATCATGGCCGAGCCGTTGTATTTGCTCCGGAACAGGGAGTCCGAAGTTTTTTTATAACTCTGGAATTCCATGGGGAAGTTCTTTCCCCAGATGTCGTTTCTGGGTTCAAACTGGTCATACCGCACCTGGGGAGTAAAAGCATATGCAGCCTCTGCCCTCCTTTCAATAATGGAAGAGGCGAGGAGACCCAATACAAATACCAGGATCATGGTGAGAAGGAACAATAACCAGCCCAGCCAGGGCTTTTGCTTGATCTTATTGCTGAAGGAATTCATGGTTTCTTTTTTGTTATTTTTTCTCTATTTCGTTTGAGCCAGGAAGGAACCGTACTCTCCGGAACCGGCACCCTGGCATAAGGAACACTGGAGAGGCTGTTGACCCTGCCATGGGGCGTCTCACGGTGACACTCCCAGCATGGCCTTTCGGTTCGTTGATGCTGGTAGGCCATGGTATGATTCATTACTTTTTCGTCGGTGAGCAGATCGGAATGGCACCTGATGCAGTTCTCCTGTACCACCCTTTTGCCCTCCTCTTTGATGAAAATGACCTGTGGCTCCCTCCTGAGTGTAAAAATGGTGGCATGCCTCATCCCATCCTTTGCTTTGAAGTAATACTTGTTCACCACATTGTTGTGTGGAACATGACAGTCATTGCAGTTGGTCTTCTCCCGGTGTGCACTGTGGCTCCAGGTGGCGTATTGCGGGGCCATGATGTGACAGTTCATGCAGGTCGAAGGGTCATCGGAGAGGTAAGAGGCGACTCTGGATATGTGTGCAACATAGAGGAACAGCCCTGCAAGGATCCCGGACACCAGGATCACCGGAATCTTCCATCTGGCAGGTGGAGCCAGTTTCTTAAAGGCCCCGCTCATACCTGCTCTTCAGTTTTGATGGCAAGCAGTTCCAGGTCATCCTGGACTATCGATAGTTTCGTGGCATTTTCGGTGCTGGTGGGGTTGTGATACATCTGTTAAATATTGGTTAAACCCATTCTTCACTCAGGATATCTCCTTCCACACCTACAATGATCCTTTTGACCGGTACTTTTCGCTCTGCCTGTCCCGCGGCCATCTTGACCATCTGCATCAGGCCGCCGCAACATGGCACCTGCATCATCATCACCGTTAAGGTATTGATTTTTGCTTCATCGATCAACCCCCTGATCTTTTCCACATAACTCTCCAGTCCGGAATCGAGTTTGGGACAGGCGATGGCCAGTGTTTTTTCTTTAAGCCATTTAGAATGGAAATTTCCCACGGAGAAGGCCACGCAGTCGGCAGCCAGTACCAGGTCCGATTGCCTGAAGTAGGATGCTCCGGGATTGATCAGGTGCATCTGGACCGGCCACTGTCTCAACTCAGATGGTTGTGCAGCCACTGCTCCTGCTGCCATGGTAAAGGCGCCTGCGGCGGGAATGGCACTGCCCGACACCGACTGGGGAGTAAAACTGCGTGCTTCGGAACCCGCGCAACCGCAGGCCAGTTGCTCCTCTTCCACTTTCGCATGGTGTACCCTGTGCATGACATCAGCCACACTAAAATCCAGTTCCGCCTTATGATCATTCAGATATTGGACACCCTCCTTCAGAAACTCCATCTCGTTGTGTTCCTTCAGGTGCTGCAGGTGGGCCACCACGGTGTTTTCGCCCTTCTCCACCATAATCTCCATCACCTTTGTCTCATTATAGGGCTCTGCCTCCCTCTTTTCAATGGTGATGGCATCCTGCGGGCAGTGGCCCAGGCAGGCGCCCAGTCCGTCACACATCAGGTCGCTGACCAGCCTGGCCTTGCCATCGATCATTTGCAATGCTCCTTCGTGACAGTTGGGAATACATGCTTCACATCCATCACATAACTCTTCATCTATTTTGACCATTTCTCGTATCATAGCTCTAAAGTATATTGTTTTCTGATGGAACAAATATGGGAAAGAGGTTTGAGGGAATCTTGTAACATATGTTACAGGAGGCACAATACCGGAATGGAATTTGCTATATTTGAGCCAGCAGATCAATAAAACAGAGTATGTTATATCAACACTGCAGGAAAAAGTTATTTTCCTGTCTGAAAATAGTTGTCTTATCGTTCATTGTAGCTCTTCTCACTGCCTCCTGTCAGAAGAGTGAGGGACTGGGTGGAACCGGGTCCATTGCCGGGACGGTGACAGAGCAGTTCTACAATGATGATTTTTCAATTCTCATTTATGAGAAACCAGCGGTGGACGAGGAGATTTACATTGTTTACGGCGATAAAAAGGAGCTGGGAGACAGGGTGAGGACCAATCACCTGGGTCAGTTCATGTTCAAGTACCTCTACCCGGGCAGTTACCATGTCTATTTTATCTCCCGCGACTCTTCATCAGTGTTGAATATGGATGTGGAGCAGTTGTATGAGGTTGAATTGGCCAGGGGAGAGGAATTGGATCTGGGAAACCTGGAGAAGTTAACCACACTTGATTATGATGACGGGGCTGCCTTGATTAAGGGAGTGGTAAAGGTGATCGATTATGTGGATGGGTCCATCTGGCCCAACCTGGTCATTGAAAAAACCTATTATGCAACCGAACATGAGGTCTACCTGACCTATAACAACCATACTTACTATGACGATCGTATCCGCACCCAGGCAGAGGGAGTATTTGAGTTCGGGGGACTGATCCCGGGAGCGTATCTGGTATTCCTTCACTCTGACGATGTAACCGGTGAGTCCGATAAGGTGACCCTGACATTTGAGGTGACCATTGACGATCTGGACCAGGTGGTTGATCTTGGTGAAATTATCATTGAAAAACTATAGATTTATTTTTATGAAGGCGAAAAATAGTGTATTGTTCTTATTGACCGGCACGCTTCTGCTTATGGCCGGACCAGTCGTGGGACAGAGCACAAAGACCATCAAAGAGAAGAAGATTGCTACCCGGACCGTATATGAATATTTTGTAGAGGAGGGCATGGATAAGCCGGTGGTTGAATCCATTGAATGGTTTAATGAAAAGGGCGATCTGGTGGAGATCAAGGAGATGAGCCGCAAGGGTGAGGTAAAGTTGTGGAAGAAATATGCTTATAACGAAGAGGGCAAACTGGTTGAGGAGATTTTTATGGATGCAAAAGGGAGGGTTGAAAGAACCGAAAAGAGCATCTACTTGGATGGTTTGAGAATAGAGAAGCAGTTTTACAATAACAAGGATAAGCTTTATAAGCGGAAGGTCTATGAGTATGAGTTCCGGAAGTGATTTGGATGCCATCCTGAACCAGTTCGAAAGCATCTCCCTGAAGGAGGTGAACCGGGCCAGCCTGATGCGGCGAAAGGATAATAAGTACATTTTCAGTTTTGAGCATCTGCCCGGTCTCCTGAACATGGTCAGGGACGACTACAGGGTGCTTGAGATTGAGGGTTACCGGTCGCAGCACTACCATACCCGCTATTTTGACACCGATAGCCGGGAGATGTACCACAAACATCACCGTGGCCTGGCCAACAGGCACAAGGTGAGGATCAGGAGATACGGTTCAGGTGATCTCCATTTCCTGGAGGTGAAAAAGAAAAATGCCATGGGGGTAACCACCAAGAAGCGGGTAAAAACCACCGGGATGGATCATTCCATCCTTTTGAAGGAAGAGGAGTTTCTTCTATCCTGTTCTCCCTATACAGGCAGCGGTATCGACTCAACCATGGAAAATGACTTCCGGCGCATTACCCTGGTCAGTCACACTCAAACCGAACGTGTGACCCTAGATTACAGGTTGCAATTCTCCGGTAAAGAGAGTGGCGAGCAGCTGGATCTTCCGGGGATCGCCATTGCCGAGATCAAGTATGAAGGATTTCTTTACGGTTCATCCATGCATATCGCACTGCGAAAATCACAGATTACCCCCCGCAGGTTCAGCAAATATGCCATCGGTATGGCTCTGCTTCATCCAAACCTGAAACAGAACCGTTTCAAGCAGAGGGTCCGCAAGGTCCGCAAGATCAATAATGATTTCTATCTAACCACAAAAAATCCATAACATGCCTGAATTTCTGAATATTGAATTGATGAACTGGGAGGATTTCTGGGACCTGATCCTCCGGGCAGTTTTCAATACGTTAGTTGTCCTCTACCTGGTGAGAATCCTTTACTACAAAGCCACACCGAAGAAGGACTACCTTTTTACCTACATCATGATCAGCCAGGTGGTATTCTTCATGATCTTTCTACTTGAAAATATCGATGTGAGCCTGGGTTTTGCACTGGGACTGTTTGCTATCTTTGGCATGCTTAGGTACAGGACCACCCAGCTTCCCATCCGGGAGATGACTTACCTCTTTCTGGTGATAGGGGTTTCGCTGATCAACTCGCTGGCCAACAGGAGGGTGAGTTATGCAGAGCTCCTGCTAACCAATGGAGCACTGGTTCTGGTCACCTACCTGCTTGAGCGGGTCTTTTTGCTAAAGCATGAGTCGAGGAGGATGATCAATTATGAGAATGTGGAGATGATCAAACCGGAGAGGAGAGCGGAGCTGATTCGTGACCTGGAGGAGCGGACCGGCCTGACCATTCGCAGGGTAGAGATTGGCAGGGTCGATTACCTCAGGGATTCTGTCAGGATCTATATTCACTATTTTGAGCCTGAAAGCTGGGCTAACTTCATTGAGGATGTGCCGCAGGTGGGAGATACTGATGATGACGACTAGGCAGGGTCTATATGCTGCAATTTTTACCGTAGTATCTCTCCTGGGCTTTGGCAATTTGCAGGGCCAGGTCAGAGATTTTCAGTCGTGGTGGGAGATAGAATTGAATAGGAAGATTACAGGTAAACTGGATCTGGAGGGAGAGCTTGAACAACGGTTCCGGAACAACAGCCTGCAGTACAGTCGCACTCTGATTACCCTCGGTACATCATACGATTTGCTGGATTTTCTGAGCCTGGGTGGAGGGGTCCGGACCATTTTTGTGATGGATAGGGAGCAGCGGATGCATGCCAGGTACAGGGCCCACCTGGATGTAACGGGGAGTTATGATCTGTCGGGATTCGACCTCGCATTGCGGACCCGGCTGCAATATGGATTTGAGGAGTTACTGTCACTCAGTTATTTCAGGCTGAAATCTACGGCGAACCGGAACAAGCTGAAGGTGACGCATCATATCTTCGGGACCAGGATCGATTGGTTTGCATTTGTGGAGAGTTACCATAGTTCGATCAATAAATCACAATGGTTCACCTATGCCATAAGGTATTCGGCCGGAGTGAGGTATTCGCCAAATTTTAGTTCCCGTTTTTCGCTGCGCTATATCCTGGAGGATGAGTTTAATGTGCCCAATCCGATGCAACTTCATATCCTGGTAGTCGGATATTCCTACAACCTTTAGATTTTTACTGCTTAATCAGTTTGAACACTTCTCTCTCCTGGTTTTTACCGCTTATTTCAAGGGTATAGATTCCGTTGGGAAGGAAAGAGAGATCGGGTAAGGCATAGGCAAATTCACTCCCTGAGTAATGTGCAACCCCCTGGTGAACCATCCTTCCACTCATATCAAACAATCTGAATGAAACTTCAACTTCAACAAAACCATTCAGGTCCACAAAAGTAGAGGAGAGGTTTGAGGGGTTGGGGTAGATGCGCTTCTGTTCAGGAAGGGGAATGACCTGGTCACTGTCTGACGAAAGCGGCCAGCACTGTCCGCCCCACTTACCATCCATCCACTCCAGACGGTCGTCGATCCAGTTGCGCAGGTACCACTCCTCATCACTGTAGTTTTGTCCCACGTAGCTGTTGGGCCAGATATAAACCCCCAATACCGGCCAGCGCCTGAAATTGCGGGGAACCGATTCGCCCATCACCTGGATGGTGCTATCGATAATGCCATGGAGGTGCTCACTGCTTAGCACCGATTCATACAGTGCGTCCCACCTGCACCTTAGCTGGTTCCTGAACCATGAATCTTCCATCACCCTGGCCCACCAGTAGATGGTCATGGGATAGGTATAGACCCAATTATAGGTCAGATGAATATCATCGGTATAGTCGCTGTTGCCAAAGGTGAGGTTGTAGTCCCACGGCGGACCGTTGACCAGTTTGCCCCCGTTCGAATCCTTCTGTTTGTAGAAGTAGTGGCTGAGCCTGAAACCATCCACATCCTTGGTGAATTCGTTCAGGATCATCATGTCAATAAAGGAGGGGATATCCAGGTAGGCCCGGTATCCATTATCAGGATTCTTGTAGTTCCCGGAGATCAATGCCGATTCAAATTCCAGCATGTGATCCCTGATGTAATTTCGCTGTGGCTCGTTGAGCTCAGCATATTTGGGATCAAAATACTGGTAGGTGACCTGCCTGTAACCCGCCAGGGGTGGAATGACCGGCGATTCCCAGTAATCGGTGGAGGGCATATTGGTAATCTTATCGATCCTTAACAGGTAACCGCCCGTCAGTTCATTGCCGGCAACATCCTCCTGCAGGAGTTTGGCCATATCGACCCGGTTCTTGTCCCGCTTGATCTTTTCCGTGAGAATATAGATCCCTTTGTAATCGTTGTTGACCACCACCTCCACGAACCGGGTCCGCGGGGCATAGTTTCCCATCTCATCAAATAACTGGTAACTGAGCACATTACGTATCAAGCTCTTATCGGAATAGGGGGCGTAGAGTACCCAGTCATTCTCTTCGGGAAGTCCCAGCAGTGATACATTGTTGTTTTCTCCGGAATCGGTCTGTGTTTCGAGGCTGTAGGATTTTTTGGGGGAGAACCAGGCCGAGGATTCCCCCCTTTGTTCGATGGATATCTGTCCGCTGTATCCATTCCCGGGATCGGAAGTGGAGTTGTAGTTCCCAGGCCCGTTGTCCACCAGTTTCATCCGGGCCGTAATCCTGGGTTCATCGGGGATCTGCTGACCTTCGGTATCGATGATTACCAGTGGCAGCAGGGTGCTGTCACTCGAAAACGGGGGGTAGAACCAGTCGGGCGTGGCATGGAAATAGCTGCCCGAAACCCCAACCCCGGCATGCAGATAGGGATTGGAGGAGAGATCGGAGGAGGTTGTGGATTCATTATGGACCTCCACAGCAAAGGTGTTGTCACCCGTAACCAGCAGATCGGTTACCGTTTCATCAAGGGTGAACCGAAATGGATTCAATCCCTGGTACACTCCTGCTTCCTGTAGTCCGTCGGCAGGTTGGTTCCACGTGGTGGAGCTTCCTGGATCACCCATGTTGTAGCGGACCAGTTCGGTACCGTTGAGGTAGGCCACGAAACCATCATCAAAATCCATATCGAGTAGCAGATCGGTGATTATTTCCGGACTGGAGAGCGTGAAGTTATAACGGCAGTACACTGAGATGGCCGGATCGATGGTGGTGTTGTCATCATCATCGCCGTATCCCACTCCACCGGTAGCTGTTGTCCAGCCGGAGTCGTCGAAGCCGGTGTTTATCCAGGCAGGATCCACAAAGGATGTGGGTACCAGGTAACTACATTGCCGTCCTGGAAGAATAACAGTCTCCCAGTGGTTGGTCTCCTGTGCGTTCGCTGCTGTGTGAAAAACAAAAATAGAGAAAAGCACTCCAATGAGTACATTTGTCCGAATAATCAAGTTCATCTGTTTTTATCTGCCATAGAAGAGGACAAAGATAAAAGTCATTTGGTTGTATTCGGGTATGGAGCAAACTTTTTTGATGAAATAGAGTTATATCAGAGTATGAAAATGTCAGAAGAAAATTTGATTGGGCTCCTCCGGGAGTGCACCCTTTTTCAGGGTATGAGTTACGAGGAGATTTCCAGGGTGCTCACCGGCAACATGGGGAGGATCAAAAGCTATTCCAGGAATAATCTGATCGCCCAGGCAGGTGATGAGGTTCGTTTCCTTCATATCCTGCTGCAGGGGAGTGTGAAAGGGGAGATGGTCGATTATACAGGAAAGGTGATCAAAATTGAAGATATATCTCCTCCCCGTCCCCTGGCTCCGGCATTCCTCTTTGGCAGTCAGAACAGGTATCCGGTCAATATTACCTCCGGGGAGGATGCTGTGGTACTCTCCATTCCCCGCGACCGCTTTCTGATTATGCTGCAGAAGAGCGAAAAGGTGCTTCTGAATTTTATAAATATAATCTCCAGCAGGGGGCAGTTTCTATCAAACAAGATCAGGTTTCTCTCATTCACCACCATTAAAGGCAAGCTTGCCCAGTACCTGTTGGATCTGTCCGGGCAGACAGGTTCCAACAGTTTTGTACTTCCTCACTCACAGTCACAGTTGTCTGAGCTGTTTGGTGTGGCACGTCCCTCCATTGGACGCGCCATAAGCGAACTGAACCGGGATGGAGTCTTTCGTACTGAAGGAAAAAGAGTGATGATCCTGGATCATTCAGGACTCACCTCATATTTGAAATAGCGGTTAGCAAATTCTGGGCAGCTGTTCCCCCGATATCATATCGACGATCCTTGTACTTCCAATGGTGGTCTCCATGTGGAGCATTCCGGGATACTCCCCGGTTACGGTTCCGATGATCCTGCTCTGCTCTCCAGCCTGATGTGCCTGCATCATAGAGACTACCTCTTCTGCATCATATTTTGGAAGAATAACAAGGATCTTTCCTTCATTGGCAATGTAGAGCGGGTCCAGCCCCATCACTTCGCAGGCACCCCTTACACCATCGGTTACCGGCAGTTCATTCTCAATCAGTCTGATCCCGGTGCGTGATGAGAGGCAGATCTCATTCAATGCACTGGCTACCCCGCCACGGGTCGGATCCCTCATCACATGGATTCCGGGCTTTTTCCGGAAAACATCCATCATCATCCTGTTCAGAGCCAGGGTATCGCTCTTTACGGTTGACTCGAAAGCCAATCCTTCCCTTTCCGACAGAATGGCTATTCCATGATCTCCAATGGTACCGTTTATGATGACTGCATCCCCTTCACTACAGTGTTCAGGAGAGATGTCCATGCCCGGTAGAACGCGACCTATGCCGGTGGTATTGATGTAGATTTTGTCGCCCTTTCCCTTTTCAACAACCTTGGTATCGCCAGTGACTATTTTGACTCCGGCGGTTTGAGCCGACAGAGCAATGGACTGGACGATTTTCCAGAGATCATTTAACAGGAATCCCTCTTCCAGGATAAATGCAAGCGAGATATAGAGCGGTTCAGCACCACAGCACACCAGGTCATTCACCGTGCCGTTCACTGCCAGTTCACCAATATCTCCGCCCGGGAAGAAGATGGGATCGACTACAAACGAATCGGTGGTCATGGCAACCTTCCCATCCATGGGAGGCAGAAATGCTCCATCATGTCCCTGCCGGAGGATTTCATTCTCAAAACGAGGGTAAAACATCTTGTCGATCAACTGCTTTGTAAGCTTGCCTCCCCCTCCATGAGCAAGCATCACATTTTTGTAGTCCGATTCGGGAATGGGGCACTGAAGGGTATAGTTGCGATTGCGGTTCATCATCCATCTGTTTTATTGTTCCGCCATGCTGCTTCCGCTATACCGGTAATATGCGGAACAGGCACCTTCGGTGGATACCATGAGTGCCCCCAACGGATTTTCCGGTTTGCACAGGGTTCCAAATAGAGGGCAATCGGACGGTTTTTTCCGGCCTGTCAGAATCTCACCTGCCATGCATACCTCCGGTTCCTCTGTTTCAGCAGCCTGCAGATCAAATCTCGATGTGGCATCAAATTTCATATACGCATCGGCAAGCCCCAATCCGCTTCCGGGAATGGCACCGATGCCCCTCCATCTCCTGTCGACCCGGACAAACACTTCATGAAGGAGTTCCCTGGCAGCCATATTGCCTTCCGGTCTTACCGACCGAGGGTATGCATTCTCAACTCCCGGCCGGTTCTGTTCCAGCATTTCGATACATTTCCGGATCCCCAGCAGGATATCTACAGGTTCGAAACCTGTTACAACAATCGGTATCTCATATCGCTCTGCCAGGGGGATATATTCATGGATTCCCATGATGGTGCATACATGCCCGGCGGCCAGGAACCCGTCGATCCGGTTCTGCCGATCATCCAGAAGTGCCTGGATGGCCGGAGGTACCAGCACATGGGAGACCAGTACACTAAAGTTATCAAGTGCTCTGCTCTCTGCCTGCTTGATCGTCAGGGCCACCGCGGGTGCGGTGGTCTCAAAACCAACACCAAAAAAAACCACCTCTTTCTCCGGGTTCTTTTCAGCTATATCCAATGCATCCAGCGGTGTGTATACCATCCTGATGTCTCCCCCCTGTGCCTTTACACGGAGAAGGTCATCATGCGATCCGGGGACCCTCAGCATATCACCGAAGGAGACGAGGATTACATTGGGCCGGCTTCCCAGTTCCACAGCACTGTCAATCAGATCAACGGGGGTCACACATACAGGACAACCGGGTCCGTGTATTAAACTGATTTCATCGGGAAGAAGCTCTTGCAGACTGTATCTCATGATAGTATGGGTCTGCCCCCCGCAGATCTCCATAATGGTCCATCTCCTGGTCACCGTGGCTGCAATGGTCCGGACCAGGGTTTCCACAAGCGTCTTATCCCGGTATTCATCAATATGTTTCAGCACAGGTGATCAGCTTTACGGATCCAACTCCGGTGCTCCCATCTCACGAAGAGCGTCCAGGGTATATTTTGCATCGGCCTCATCGATTTTACTCAGGGCAGTTCCCACATGGGCCAAGATATAGTCGCCGATAGCCACATCATTGATCCACTGGACAGAGATTTCCCTGATGGCTTCACCAAACTGAACCCGGGCCATTTTTAATTCCGGGTTGCTTTCATCAATGGAGAGTATTTTTCCGGGTACTGCCAGGCACATGATTTTCTCTTATTTACCATTAAATATAGACCAAATATTCATCTACGTCAAAGTATTGATATTTCTTTTTAAATTTCAGGACAGATCAAAGATGAAGAGAGGGACAAACAAAAAGCAGTGTTCCGAAACATACCGGATCGGGATCAAAGGCCTGGTACAGGGGGTTGGGTTTCGCCCGTTCGTCTTCAGGATGGCAACTGATCATGGTCTGAAAGGGTGGGTGGAGAACCGAAACGACGGAGTAGTTGTAGAGGTGAATGGATCTGAGAGCCAGGTTGCCAGTTTTCGGGAAGGTGTGGTTGCCCATGCGCCTACAGCCGCTTCCATAGAGCTGGTGGAGATGCGGAAGATACCTTTCGAACCGTTTGAAACCTTTGAAATCAGGGAGAGTAGCGATGTTTCTGAATCAATCACCGAGATCAGTCCCGATATTGCAGTATGCAGGGAGTGCCTGGACGATTTGAGGGATCAACCACACCGGATCGGCTATCCGTTGATCAATTGCACCCATTGTGGTCCCAGGTTCTCCATTATCCGCGATCTTCCCTACGACCGCACCCATACCACCATGGCCTCTTTTGAGATGTGTCCTCTGTGCCGGTCAGAATACAGCAATTTACATGACCGCCGGTTCCATGCCCAGCCGGTAGCATGTAACCATTGTGGTCCGGTCTACAGGCTGGAAAATGCTGAAGGAACCACAGAGGATTTTAAGGAGATAGTGGCAAGGAGTTGTGAACTCCTCTCCGGTGGTGCATTGTTGGCGGTGAAGGGGACGGGCGGATTTCACCTGGTGTGTAGCGCCTTCAACGGAGATGGAATAGATAAACTCAGGAAAATGAAGCGAAGGGACGGGAAACCGTTCGCCCTGATGTTCAGGAACATGGAGGAGGCCCGAAGGTATGTTGAGATCGGGGAGACCGAAGAGGCAGAGCTTATCTCCTGGAGAAGACCCATTGTACTGCTCAGAAAGAGAGGAGAGATCACCGGCGGAATAGCTGACGGACTGGCCACCCTTGGAGTGATGCTGCCATATATGCCCTTTCACTACCTGTTGTTTGAACAGCTTGAAACGCCTGCGCTGGTTATGACCAGTGGGAATTTCTCTGAGGAACCTATCCTTATATCCAATGAGCGGACCAGGGAGCAGTTTACCGGTTATGTGGATGGGATTATCACCTATAACAGGGAGATCTACAACCGGGTTGATGACTCCGTAACTGCGGTTATCCGGGATGTGCCCATGGTGCTGAGACGAGCACGGGGTTACACTCCCTCGCCCATCAGGACCGGTTTCGATATGGAAGGGATCCTGGGTGCTGGTGCAGAGCTGACAGGCTCATTCTGTATGGGCAGGGGACACCTGGCACTGATGAGCCAGTATACGGGTGATCTAAAGAATCTGAAAACGTTTGAATTTTACCAGGAGACCTATGAGCGGTACTGCCGGCTCTTCAGGTTTACTCCCCGGCTTGTGGTGAGCGACCTGCACCCCGATTACCTTTCCACCAGATTTGCAAGGAGACTTGTGGAGGAGAATCCGGCCATAGCGCATATTTCTGTTCAGCATCACCATGCCCATATTGCATCGGGTATGCTGAATGCCGGTCTGGATGGGGAGGTGCTTGGATTTAGTTTTGATGGAACAGGTTTAGGTACAGATGGACATATGTGGGGAGCGGAGGTGATGAAGGCAGATTATATCACCTTTGAGCGGCTGTTCCATTTCGAATATATGCCGCTACCCGGGGGTGACAAAGCGACCAAAGAGCCCTGGAGGATGGGTATCTCCTATCTTCACCAATGTTTCGGAGAAGATATCTTTGATCTGAAAATTCCTTTGATACAACGATTCAGCAGGCAGGAGATAGGGAATATCACCGGGTTGATCCGGAAGAAGATCAATACTCCGATGGTTTCCAGCGCAGGCAGATTATTTGATGCTGTTGCGGCCATTACCGGTTTAAATTATCACTCTACCTATCAGGCAGAGGCACCCATGCTTCTGGAATCGGCCATTGATCACTCGGAAAACGGCAGCTATCCATACGGGATCGAAGAGAGTCAAGTCTCCTTCACTCCCCTGATCCGGGGAGTGGTTGAGGATATCCTCAAAGGAACCTCCACCGGCACTGTTGCTGCAAAATTTCACCATACCCTGGTCGAATTGATCCTCCGGCTCTCCATGGAGATCAGAGGTAAAAACGGACTGGACCGGATCGTACTGGGTGGAGGTACCTTTCAAAACAGGTTCCTCTCCGAAAAAGTGATGGAAAAACTTGAAAACGAGAAATTTAAGGTTTATCTTCCCGGCAGGATACCGGTGAACGACCAGGGAATAGCAGCAGGCCAACTGGCCATTGGGGCACACCGGCGGAAATTGATGTAACTGACAGATTGATGCACGAACTCTCTATTGCCATAAGCATTGTGGATATTGCCTCCAGGCAAGCTGAGGCAGCATCGGCCGATCGTGTTTCGGAAGTTGAACTTGATATTGGTGTCCTTTCAGGTATTGCATATGAATCGCTGGAATTTGCCCTGGGTGTGGCTGCGAAAGAGACTATCCTCGAGGAGACACTTTTCAGGATCAACCGTGTGGAACCGGTGGCTGAATGTCCGGACTGTAATCACCTCTATACCCCTGATGGAATATTCAGCCACTGTCCTGTATGCAATAAGCAGGGCATCCGGCTGATCCGGGGAACCGAACTGCAGATAAAGTCTTTGCTTGTAGAACAAAACGATTAATTATGTGTGAAACATGCGGATGCGGAAATGGGACCAATGTGGTGAGAATTACCCGCCCTGGCGAACCGGAACCGGAGCACCATGATCACCCTCACGACCATGATCACCCTCACGACAATGATAACCCCCACGGCCATGATCATCCCCACGGCAATGATCACCCCCACGGCCATGATCACCCTCACGGCCATGATCACCCCCACGGCCATGATCACCCCCACGGCCATGATCACCCCCACGGCCATGATCACCCCCACGGCCATGATCATCCTCATGACCATG
>DAOWNM010000109.1 GCA_030642565.1 Bacteroidota bacterium
CATCCTGGAACCACTCCCGGTTGTCCAGGTTCTCCTGGGTGGGTACATAGCCTTCCTGGGCACTTAGATGGATGCTGAGGAAACCTGCAAAAAGAGTAACTACAAGGAATTTTGATAGATAGAGTCGCATGGTCTTACTTGGTTTTTAATTGGATTTAGAGAATTCAAATGCTGAATATCTCAAAAATAATAATTTCTCAGTCAGACCAAGATGCTTGCGAAGGCGGTGATAGGCTATAGCTGCAATACCAGATGAATGGTGCCCACCCAGGTCCATTGGGATCCTGTCGGGTTCCACATGGTTCAAGGCTGCAAGTACTCGTTCCTGAGAGGTCATTCTTTTATCTATTTCTTAATGTTGAACTAAGATAGATAATATTCCTCAAAGGATCTTTCCATAAAAATGATTAAACTTAAGATTGATATGAGACAGATCGCCCTTATTAGCCTTGTTTTCATCACCACTCTCCTTTCAGCGCAAAAGCCCAATGTCCTATTTATCATTTCCGATGATCTGAATACCCGTATCGGACCCTATATGGAGATTGCAAATCATACGCCCCAACTGGACCGTCTGGCAGCTGAGGGGATACGGTTTACCAGGACCTATTGCCAGTACCCACTTTGCGGTCCATCACGTGCTTCGCTGATGAGCGGACTTTACCCGGAAACAAACGGCATTTTAAGAAACAATGATCAACCGGGAAGTTACCGTGTGGAAAATTCTTCCCTGGCCGATCACCCCACCCTTGCAGGATATTTTCGCCAGCACGGATACTACACAGCCCGCGTTTCCAAGATCTTTCATATGGGTGTCCCGGGCGGCATTGAACGGGGTGACCCCGGAGGAGACGAGCCCGATTCATGGGACTATACCTATAATGTCCTGGGACCTGAAACCCATAGTTCCGGAACCCTGGAACTGCTCTCCCCCGGGAATCTTCATTATGGATCGAATTTCTCCCGAATGGTCATTGATGATGGATTGGAATTGACACAGACCGACTATCTGGCCACCAGTCAGGCCATCGCCATCCTTGAGAACCGTACCGGAAAACTGGATCCGGACAGTAAATCCAAACAGAAGATCAAGCCTCAAGCTCCCTTCTTCCTGGCGGTGGGACTGGTGCGCCCACATGTACCCCTGATTGCCCCGGAGAACTGTTTTGAACCCTACCCGGAAAATGAGGTAAAACTCCCTCCTGTGGTGGTGGAAAGCAGTGTCCCGGAACAGGCCCTGAAGCGGCAGAACATGAATATATGGAAAATGAATGAACTCCAGAAGAGGCAGACCATCAGTGCCTATATGGCAAGTGTTCGCTTTATGGACCAGCAGGTAGGAAGACTGATTGATGCACTTGACAGATTGGGAATCAGGGAAGAGACCATTGTTGTATTCGTTTCAGATCATGGTTACAACCTGGGGGAACACGACTGCTGGTCAAAGGTAAGCCTGTGGGAAGGAAGTGTGCGAATCCCAATGATCATCTCCTATCCGGAAAACACTGAAAAACACGGGAGCACCTGCGAATCCATTACTGAACTTATCGATCTCTATCCAACTTTAACAGAGTTGTGCAATTTAGATCCGGATCAGCCCGGAATTCTGCAGGGGAAGAGTCTGGCTAGCTATATTGTGGGGGAGAATTCAAGCCATGATTCGTCTGTTGCTTACACTGTTACCTATGGTGGAAGCGGTGCCACCATCCGGTCTGACCGATGGAGGTACACCCGCTGGGGTGAAGGTGTTGATGCAGGTAATGAGGAGCTTTATGATCACCAGAAGGACCCTGAAGAACATACCAACCTGGCTCATAAGCCGGAATTGCAGAATGTGCTTGCCGAACTCAGGCAGCAGTTCGAGCAGGCCAGGAACAGGGCACGTATCAAATAACCCGCCACAAATCACGCTAACTTCTGATTACCACCTACTGGACAGGCTTATAATACCTCACATAATCAATCTTATACTGAATGATTGATTGTCTGCAGATTAATAAAACTCTTTCATATATTTATGGAGAGTCCCATTTATTCCAAACAACACCAGAGTAAAGACCATGAGACCTGAGAAAACCTTCCATCTAATCCTGGCAATTACCCTATTGTTAATTCCTGGTTACCTCTTAAACGGACAGGTAAAGATCTGGGAGGAGATGCTTACCCTTCCCACCTATGAACCAAAAGCTGCCGACAAGAATCCCATGTTTTATGTACCCGATGCATACCAGGGTGCCAAGAGGGTGGTCTACCCCTATCCCTTGATGGATAACCTCTCCACCGAAAAATCGGACAGGGAGCACAGGGCGGTCTACCTGGAAAATGAATACATAAAACTTTGTCTCCTGCCTGATATCGGGGGCCACCTTCTCTTTGCCACGGATAAAACCAACAATTATGAGATCTTCTACCGTCAGCATGTGATCAAACCTGCCAATATAGGCATGCTTGGGGCCTGGATCTCTGGGGGAATCGAATGGTGTGTATTTCATCACCACCGCCCCTCCACCTACCTGCCGGTAGATTACAGGCTTGTTGAAAATGGCGATGGCAGTAAGAGCATCTGGTTCGGAGAGAATGAACCCAGGCACCGCATGAAATGGAGCATCGGGTTGACCCTGCATCCGGGCAGAAATTACATTGAGACGGATGTAAGGATGTTCAACCATACCGAACATACCCACTCCATCCTCTACTGGGCCAATGTGGCTACTCATGTGAATGACGACTACCAGGCAATCTTCCCGCCAGGTGTGCACCAGGGAGTATACCATGCAAAAAACTCCTTTATTCACTGGCCCATCGCTGATGAAATTTACAACGGAAAAGACTATACCGGGCAGATCGATGTAAGCTGGTGGAAAAACCATCCCGATCCCATCTCCATCTTTGCCCATAATCTGCAGGACGATTTCATAGGCGGGTATGACCATGCCAGGGATGCCGGTACAGTACATGTGGGAAACCACCACATTGTAAAAGGAGCAAAACTCTGGGAGTGGGGACCTGGTGAGTTCGGACATATGTGGGATTGTGAAATCCTGACAGATGCCGACGGACCCTATGCCGAGCTTATGGTGGGAGGTTTTTCGGATAACCAGCCCGACTACAGCTGGATCAAACCCGGTGAAGTAAAAAGCCTGAAACAGTACTGGTACCCGGTAAGGGACATTGGAGGATTTATAAAAGCAAACCTGGATGCAGCAGTGAATCTAGAGCTTACCGCCGGTAACCACATTCATATCGGTCTAAATGCAACACAGAAATTGAATAATTGCAGAGTGATCCTTCTGGAGAATGAGGATATCATCTTTGAAGAGCAGACCGATATGGGGCCGGGCACACCCTATACCTCCTTGATCAAGGTGGGAGGGGAACCTGATCTTACCCGGTTTAAGGTCAGATTGCTGGACCGGAATAACATAGAACTCATCTCTTACCGGAAACAGAAACCGATATACGAAGCTGAACTTCCCAAAACTGTAACACCTCCCGGAAAGCCAGCAGAAATAGATAATATCGAAGAGCTGGTCCTGACCGGTCAACGGATCATGCAGTTTCATAACCCGGGAGTGAATCCCGAAGATTATTTCATGGAGGCCATACGCAGGGATCCGCTGAATTCATTGGCGAATCTGCACCTTGGAAACCTGGCGGCGAAAGCCGGTAAATACAGTGAAGCAGCCGACTACTACCACAAAACCATTCGCCGGACCACAAGGGATTATACCCGTCCGCGAGATTGCGAAGCCCTTTACATGCTGGGGGTAGTTCTGAAAAAGCAGAAGAAGTATAATGCTGCCATTGATACTCTGTATCGGGCTACATGGGACCAGGCCTGGTTTGCGGCTGCCTATTTTGAACTGGCAGGGATCTCCATGCTGAAGGGCCATTTTGACGAGGCCCTGGACCATCTGAACCATTCGCTCTCCATGAATGCAATCAACCCCAAAGCTTATGCACTGAAATCAGCTGTTCTGCGTCATCTTGGAGAAAGAGCCAACGCCGGTATCAGTGCCCGTAGGGCCAGGGTGCTGGACCCGCTGGATCATATGGCGACCTATGAGCTGTTATTAAACAATGCCATAACCACTTCAGAATTTACTACCCTGTTGAACGACAACAAAGAGAACTATCTCGAACTTGCAACCGGTTATTTCAATACAGGGTTGTATGAGGAAGCTGCCGGAGTGGTTACCATGGCCTTGAATTCCGAAGACACAATCCTCCACTCCTACCCGATCTTATACTACTATGGTGCCTGGCTTAGCGAAAAGATGGGAAACAAAGAGCTTGCTGGTGAATATTATAACTTCGCTTCGAAGGCATCCACCGATTATGCCTTCCCCTTCCGTTTTGAGACCATCGATATTCTGAAGGCAGCCATCAAATACAATCAGAATGATGCCAGTGCATGGTACTATATGGGGAACATCCTCTATAATCATCAGCCTGACAGAGCCATTGTATGCTGGAAACAGGCAGTCAGACTTAATCAAGAGATGGCCATTGCCCACCGTAACCTGGGCTGGGGATATTACAGGCACCTGGAGGATATTGAGGGTGCCATCGGGCATTATGAAACAGCAGTAAGCCTGAAAGGGGATGACCCCAGGTACTATTTTGAACTGGATATACTGTACGAGATGAATAATGAACCTTTGGAAAAAAGGTACGATCTGTTCGCAAACCATCATGAGGTTGTAAAAGGACGGGAGGACTCCTACATCAGGGAGATTGAGGTCCTTTTACTGAATGGTGAAAGTGACATGGCGCTTACCTCGTTGATAGAACATACCTTTCTGCGCCGGGAAGGGGTAGTGCACCTGCACGACCTGTTTGTGGACGCTCACCTGTTGAAGGGCAGGGAATTTCTTCAATCAGGGGAGAATGAACAGGCCATTGAGCAGTTTCTCCTGGCCGATACCTATCCCACTAACCAGAGGATCGGACGCATCTCCGGCTACCAGAAAGAGGCTCAGATATACTATTTCACCGGTCTTGCGTATCAGGTAATGGACCAGAAAAGCAAGGCAAAAAGTTTCTTCAGAAAAGCAGTGGATACTCCCGTAGGGAATTCAGAATACCTCTACTACAGGGCCCTGTCACAAAATGAGCTGGGACGTCAGAAGGATGCCATGGGATCCTCTGAAGAGCTGATTAAAGCCGGTGAGGAGGCACTGGAAAAGGCTGGTGATGCAGACTTCTTTGCTAAATTCGGAGAGAAGGCGGGAGTGGATGTGCGTAAAGCAGGCGCCTATTATCATATGGCACTGGGATACCAGGCATCCGGAGATTCTGATAAGGCCCGGGAGGCGTTTGCTCAGGCCCTGGAGCTGAGGAACAGCATCCTCTGGGCCAATGTATACAGCAAACAATAACCAGATCCCATCACCTATGAAGCGCAGCTTTTTTATCACATTATTTACAGTTCTCCTGGTAGTCGCCGGAAGCCTGCTGGCATGTCAACCTGGTAAAAACAGAGAATCCAACACCGATGCGGATAGATCCGGCCAGCTCACCCTGGCTACGCAGCTGGAGGAGAGTCTGTTTGAATATATCCTGAATCCCTGGTATCCGCGGGTTATGGACACCATACATGGAGGATATCATTCTGAATTTAACCGTGACTGGTCTCCGGGTGAAGGCTCCGGGGAGAAGGCCCTGGTTCAGCAGGCCCGCCACGTCTGGGCTACCTCACGCATATGCGAGGCATACCCTGAAAAAGAGGAGTTTCTGAAGTATGCAGCACATGGCTTCCACTTTCTGAGAGATGCCATGTGGGATCAGGAGTTCGGGGGATTTCACGCCTATTGCACCAAAGAGGGGGAACCGGTGGAGCGGAGTATCAATGACAAGCGGATATACGGACAGGCTTTTGCCCTCTACGGTCTTTCACAATATTTCAGGATGAGTAAAAACCCCGGGGCACTTAGGCTGGCAAAAAAAGCCTTTCTCTGGATGGAGGAACATGCACATGATAAGCAGTACGGGGGATACTTTGAAACTCTTCGACGGGACGGAACTCCAGTGTTACCAGAAGATGCAGTCGATACTCCCGGTGGTTTTGGGGCCGGATTAAAAGACTATAACAGCTCCATCCACATTATGGAAGCTTTCACCGAACTGTACCTGGTATGGCCGGACGACCTGGTAAGGGAGCGACTGGAGGAGATGTTCCTCCTGATCAGGGACACCTTTGTACATCCTGATGGCTACCTTCAACTGTACTTCCAGGCTGACTGGACACACCTCTCCCCTAACCCGGCAGAAGAGGAGCAGGGCCGTATGAACTGGTTCTTTAACCATTTTACCTACGGGCATGATGTGGAGACAGCCTTTTTGCTTCTGGAAACAGCCCACGTGCTTGGATGGGGGGGAAATGAAAAGACCCATCACGCTGCAAAACAGCTGGTGGACCATTCACTGGCTTCCGGATGGGATACCATCGCCGGAGGATTCTTTGATGCCGGGGTAGCCGGTGAGAAGGGGATCCGCATTGTAAATAATTACAAGTCATGGGAACACATTGATACCTACCTCATTGACAAGACTTATGGAGGGTGGTACAACAATGCAACAGATACCTATCCTGATAATGTGGACCAGGGGAAAAGTCATATCTGGAAAACCAGCTATCACAATGCCAGAGGCATGCTCAATTGCATCAAGATGCTTCGATCCCTGGAACAACCAAATATCGTTTTTATCCTGGCCGATGATATGGGCCATTCCGATCCGGGCTGCTATGGGTCGGAGATCCTGGAAACCCCCAATATTGATGCACTGGCCAGCAATGGTCTCCGGTTCACCAACTTTTACAACACAGGAAGGTGCTGGCCCACACGCACCAGCCTGCTTTCGGGGTACTATCCACACCAGATCCTCTCCGATCCGATCCATGGAGTGGATTATAAAGCTTCAGCGGTACAACCGGTTAACACTACCTGGCTCCCATCCATCCTGCAGGAACATGGTTACCGCTGTTATCACTCCGGTAAATGGCACATTGTCAGGAAAGTCCCTGAACAAAGCGAAATGAGCCATATAGATGTAGGGTTCGACCACTCTTACCGAACCAAGGATGGAAGACACCTGCAACCGCATCTGCTTTGGGAGGATGGCAAAGAGATATCGGTCCCGGAACCAGGTTCCGGATATGAAGCATCCGTCGCCATAGTGGATTATGCCATCAAATACCTTAAGGAACATAAACAAAAGAGTGGGGATGAACCCTTTTTTGAGTATATCGCCTTTATCGCTCCCCACTTTCCGTTACAAGCCATGCAGAAAGACATTGATATGTACCGGGAGAAATTCCTGATGGGCTGGGATGAGATCAGGACGCTCAGGACCGAAAACAGGAAAGAGCTTGGATTTGATGTTCACCGGGTGAATGCGTTGGAACCGGAACGGTTTGCCCCCTGGAACCTTACTCCTGAAGAACTTATTACACAGATCGATTCGGCCGAGACTGGCCGGGCCATCCCCTGGAATAATCTGACAGAAAAGCAGAAAGAGTTTCAGGCCACAAAGATGGCCATACATGCGGCTATGGTTACACGAATGGACCGGGAGATTGGTCGATATATGGCTGCACTGAAGGAGCTGGGGTATTTCGAGAATACCATTCTCTTTTTCTGCTCCGATAATGGTGCCAGCACCGAGATCATGAACCGGGCTAACAAACATACCATAGGAGCACTGCCGGGCTCAGCCGATACATATCTCTGCCTGGGTCCCGGCTGGTCCTCCGCTGCCAATACCCCATTCAGGTTACATAAGATCTGGGTACACGAAGGCGGTATAGCCACCCCCATGGTGGTTCACTGGCCCCAAGGAATTCAAGAAACCAATGCTTTCCGGAATATACCGGCCCATGTCATCGATATTGCCCCCACTATACTGGAGCTTGCAGGTGCAGATCCTTCTGAGCTGAATGGCGATTTTGAAGCACCCGGTATCAGCCTTGTACCTTTCCTAATACAGGATATTCAGATCGAAAGACCACCCCTCTTTTTCCATCATGAAAGGAAGAAGGCACTCAGGCACGGCAACTGGAAAATCACCACCATCAAGGAAGATGGAGAATGGGAGTTGTATGATCTTTCGAAGGATAGAGGTGAAACCAATAACCTGACAGATCAAAACCCGGAAAAACTGGATGAACTTGTTTCACTCTGGGAGGCCCAGCGAAAACGGATCATCGAACAGACAGGCGGAACCGATACAACCACTCTCCAACCACAATGACCTCACTTATTGCAACGGCACACGAGGTTCATAATTGCCAATATCACTGAATGATAACAGCATCAATCAGACCAATTTCCTTATCCTGATAATCATTTTGCGAAGCGG
>DAOWNM010000036.1 GCA_030642565.1 Bacteroidota bacterium
ATTTTAATCCATACCTCTGGGAAAACGGGAAAAGGGTGCGCAGAGCAGGATACTGTTCAGATATCTTTACCGATCAGGCCAGCGGATTTATCAGCAAGCATAAGAGCGAAAAGGGTGCGGATCCCTTCTTTCTCTACCTCTCCTACAATGCCCCTCATACACCACTTCAACTGCCGGAACAGTATGAATTAGAATACCTGGATATGGAGTATGGGGCTGGAGATTTTGAGGTAAGCGGGGATCGTGTTTCAAAAATGAGTTGCAGAGATATGGAGGATGCCCGAAAGGTCTATGGAATGGTCAGCAATATTGACGATAACCTGGGGAGACTTTTAAATACGCTGGAGGTGCTGGAGATTGAAGAGAATACCCTGGTGGTCTTTATGACCGATAATGGTCCGCAGCAGAGACGCTACACGGCCGGACTGAACCAGGGGAAATCGAGTGTTATGGAGGGCGGAATCCGTGTACCCTGTATGTTCTACTGGAAGGGTGTACTTCAGGAAAACAGAGTTATCAGCACCCCTTCGGCCCATATTGATATGATGCCCACTCTGCTTGAATTTGCCGGAATCTCCCATATTGGTGAGATGGATGGCATCAGCCTTTACCCTGCTCTGAAAGGGAATAGCATATCGGAAGAGGAGCGCTCCCTCTTTTTCGTATGGGAACGCGGTTACCCGCAGCGATACAGCAATATGGCAGTCAGACTGGGCAGGTATAAGCTGGTAGGCCATACCGAACATGGAGAGGCTGAAGATCTGCTGAAACTGTTTGATCTGGAGAATGACCCTTATGAGTTGAACGATGTGAGCAGGGAGTATCCGGAGGTGAAAGCTGATTTGCTGGTTGAGCTGGATCGCTGGTATGAAAAGATCATTGTGAGTCCCCACCTGCTGGATCCACCCAGAGTGGTTATGGGTTCTGAACATGAGAATCCTCTGATCCTGGGGCGTAATGATTGGAAGGGACCCATGGCCATGCAGTGGTCATCCGATGAAGCATTTGGCTACTGGGACATTACCATTGAGGATCCCGGACCCTACGATGTTAAGATGGTATTCAGGGATCATCTCCCCGCGACCGGAGAGGCCAGGATCAGGGCGGGCACCAGGCAGTACTGGATCACCAATCGCGATACCACTATACACGAAATTACTCTGGAAGATGTGCTGTTTGATCCTGGTAATCACTCATTTGAAGGGTGGTATCAGGTTCGGGGCAGGATCTATTCACCTATCTGTATTGAGATAGAAAAGAGGGCGAACTAATGGAAGGATTTTTTCTGAGACTATTTACACCGGAAAAGGCTCCGCAACCTGCAAAAACCGCAGTGAATCATCCCCCGGGTAACCTCTCTTTTATGCTGGGCATTCCAGCCATCGGAACTAAATATAAAGAGGCTAAAGAGCTTGGTCAAAAGTCAGGTAAATATCATTATACGAAGCGAAGAGTGAAGAACGGTGCTCTTCAGATTGAACTCACATTCGATTTCAGATAAGATAATAAATAGAGTTTTTCATTCAATTTAAAAATAAGAAAAAATGAAATCCAGATTGTCGATTTTTCTTCTATTGCTAAGTGCGTTAGGACTGATCTCCTGCGCTGAAAAAGCGCATGATAAACCCAATGTAGTGATCATTTTCCTGGACGATTCGGGTTGGGCCGATTTTGAGCCATTTGGTGAAGTTGCTGTAGAAACCCCAAATGTGACTCAGCTGGCTGCCGAGGGCACTGCATTTCAAAATTTTTATGTGCCCCAGGCAGTATGTTCAGCATCCCGTTCGGCCCTCTTGAGCGGCTGTTACCCGGGACGCACCAAAGTTTTTGGTGCCCATGGTCCCAATGCATGGGGTCTTGATACCACCTTTGCCACCATGGGTGAGGTTTTCAACCGGGCGGGCTATGCCACGGCAGCTTTTGGAAAATGGCACTGCGGTGACCAGCCGGAGACCAGGTCCTATGCGCGAGGTTTTGATGAGACGTGCGGATTAATGTATTCCAATGATATGTGGAAACATCATCCGGAGTCCCCGGAGTACTGGGGGCAGTGGCCCCTGAAGTTCTGGGAGAATGGTGAAGTGACCATCGAAGATGTTGATCATGCCCATCAGAAGAACCTGACCCGCTGGTACACTGAGCATGCCGTTGATTTCATAGACCGCCACCAGAAGAGTCCCTTTCTGCTCTATGTTCCCCATAGCATGCCCCATGTTCCACTTCACTGCAGCGACGAATTTGAAGGCAAATCGGGCAAGGGCCTTTACTGGGATGTGATGCTGGAGATAGACTGGAGTGTGGGTGAAATAAACAGGGCCCTGATAGAGCGAGGTCTTGATGACAATACCATCGTGATCCTTACCTCAGATAACGGACCCTGGATATCTTATGGCAATCATGCCGGGATCACCCCATTCAGAGAGGCAAAAGGCACAACCTTTGACGGAGGGATCAGATCGGCCTGTATCATAAAATTCCCGGGAGGCATTGAAGCGGGAGCTGTTTCGGAACGGACATTTGGTTCGGTGGACCTCCTCCCCACCCTCTGTGAACTGGCCGGCATTCCGCTTCCTGAGAATGAGATTGACGGGGAGAATGCTTGGGAGGTGATTACCGGCAAGGAGGACGCTGAAAATCCCCATTCCTATTATGCGTTTTCAAATAACCGCAATTTTGAAGGGATTCTAAGCGGAGATGGCAGGTGGAAACTGCACCTACCGCACCGATACCGTATTCTGGAGACAGAAGGAGCGGACGGCATACCCGGGAAATATGGGTTGGCGCAGATCGATACCGCACTCTTCGATATGGTGGCAGATCCTTTGGAAACCACCAATGTGATCTTAGAACAACCTGAAGTAGCTGCGGAACTGATCAGGCTGGCCAAAGGCCATGCTTTGAAGTTCTACAGCGAGTAAGGAGGCCCGATTCATACCTGCGGCTGACGCATGCTCTGTGAATCCAATATTCCTGATAACTCCAGCGCTTCTGAAAGTAATTATTCAATTGTGTTGGGAACGGCCGTTTGGAGACCAGTAAGGATACCCATCATGGGGTAATCGTCAGTGGGCTGCATATCCAATACTTTGTTCTGGTTGCATGCCGGGAGTTTGGATATAGCATGGACCGAGCCTAACGGAGGAATTTCTCCCGCTTCTGCAGGTTCAGCAGTCCCAGCAGTATCAGTACCACGCTTCCTATCCCCATAAATATTCGGTTCTGCCTGATGATCTCCATCCAGACTATCTCGTTTAGATCGCGCGGTGTGGCAAATGGATTGAGAAAGATGTTCCATTTGGATTCATCCAGTTCATCGGCCAGGATCAGCAGAAACAGACCCAGGATTACCATGATCACCGCTGTAGCATTGCCATTTCTGACAAGGGTAGAGATACTGAATCCCAGTGCTGATACAAACAGCACCAGCACCATCAGGTGGAGAATCATTTTCATGACCGGGAAACTGAGCAGGGCGTAGTAGGCCAGTCCCGCGAATGGGAAGAGCAACAGGAATACCAGCAAGAGAATCATCAGGTAACGGACCAGCCACACCTTGTACCGGTAATCGGGAATTCCAAAGATAATCTCCAGCGTGCGCTGATCGGCATCGCTCTGGATTCCGAATACCGATGGAAAAAAGACCAGGAGGATGGCTGGAAATGCCAGCAGACTATATATTTCATCAATATACATATCATTGCTTTCCAGGGCGATAATGGTGCCAAACACCAGGAAGAAGATAAAAGCTGCCAGAATAAAATAGATGAATTTTCCCCCAAAGATGATCTTCATATTGTACCTGGCCAGGCTTACCGTATTTTGCATAGTGGATCTGAACGATGACATAGGATTACACTTTTTCCTGTTTCTCTTTATCACTCCGGAGCAGCCAGAGGTAGGCATCCTCCAGGAGCGGTGACTCTTCTACTGCATCTTCAAATGGCTTCTCTGCGGCGATGGCCCTGAACCTGATACTGCTACCATCCCTCATATGGTGCACCACCAGCATCTCCCTGGTCTTCTCTTCAAATTGCTCCGCAGGTAGTGAAGTTTTCCATACCCTGCCCCGGGCAATCTCTGTCATTTCGGACGGGGTGCCGTTAAAGAGCACCTCTCCTCTGTTAATCACAACCATGGTGTTACATGAGCTTGAAATATCCTCAATAATATGGGTGGAAAAGATCACTACGCGGGTGGCGCTCAGCTCTACCAGCAGGTTCCTGAAACGGATTCGCTCCCTGGGATCCAGCCCGGCGGTGGGTTCATCCACCACCAGGATACGTGGCAGGTGCAGCAACACCTGGGCAATACCAATTCTTTGCTTCATTCCCCCCGAATAGGCCCCTATTTTTTTCTTGCGCTGATCCCACATATGGACCGAATCAAGCACTTCCCGGATTCGTTTGCTCCGTTCCTCCGGGTTTGTAATTCCCTTTAAAACAGCCAGGTAGTCCAGATAGGCATAGGCCGACATATTCTCATACATGCCAAACTCCTGGGGTAGATAGCCAATGAGTCCCTGCAGTTCCTCCCTTTTCTCCTGGGTATCGATCCCGTTGATCCAGATCTTTCCATAGCTCTGTTCCAGGATACCGCAAATGATCCGTATTAGGGTCGATTTCCCGGCACCATTGGGCCCAAGCAGTCCAAACATCCCCGTTCCGATCTCCAGTGAGACACCTTTAAGCGCCTTGAATTGTTCAGGTCCTTTTCCAAGACCAGGCAATACCGATACAAACCAAAAGAACCAGCGGAACAGGGGGCGTACCTGTTTCAGTTCAAAATCCTTCTGCTTCACTTTTATGGAAACTTTTCCCATGGCAATCACCAGATACCACAACATCCCGGCAACTATGCTCGAGGCAATGTTATCCCATCGAAGCTGGAAAATAACCAGTACAGCAAGCGGCGCCCCATAAATGACAAGGATGTTGATGATACGCATACAACGGCGACCACTGAGCCTGTTGAAGTCACCCAGGATAGCCACCAGGTAGTAGTATGCCACGGCCGAGGAGACTAGCTGCCAGAATCCGCTCACCAGGTAAAACCATGAGAAATAGACCAGGAAGCCAAGCAGAGGAAGCTGCCATATCAAAGCTTCCAGACTGGGTTTGAGTGTGCGATCGGCTATCCTGGCCACCCTGGCCAGTCTGCCACCGGCCTTGAATTCCCTTACCATTCTGGACTCCCGCCCGTATATTTTAACCAGGTTGGAGATCTGGATATGAATGTTGCTCTTTTCATCAATAATATGTTCCGAAGCTTTTCGCAGGCTGTTGTAGATAAACCACCAGGCAACGGGAATTCCCACAATTACCAGGAGTCCGGCTGCCATTTTCCATACAAATGACTCCATGAAGAACACCACCATGAGCATTCCGGCCACCTCAAGTATCAACAGGGCCAGTTTAACCACCGGGCTCAGGCCCCTGATCCACTCCAGTGCCTGTTCGATGCTATTATAGAGCATGGGAATATAGACCAGGGTTAGCAGTGTACTGAGGCTCAGTCCCCCGATCACCGTTATGGCAAATGGAGGTCCGATGGCCTTCACATATTCTGCATCGCCCAAGGCCAGGGGAATCATGGCCGCGCAAGTGGTTACTGCGGTGATCAGAATGGGACGCACCCTGGAGAGGCCGGCCAGCAGAATGGCTCTCTGTTTCCGGTATCCCTTCCTTCTCAGCACATTGATAAAATCGATCAGGATGATCCCGTTGTTGACCACCACACCCAGCAGGATCAGGAATCCCATGATGGTGTTGGCATTGAAAAGAGATTCGCCTGTGACCGTCAGCAGGAAAAATGATCCAATGGCTGCCAGCGGTATGGAAAAGAGCAATACAAATGGTGTCACATAGGACTCGAAAATAGCTGCCAGGATCATATAGATAAGCACCATGGCGATCAGGAACATGTACTTGAACTCATCCAGTCCGGAATCTTCCTGCACCAGTTCCACCGCGACACCCGATGGAATATTGGAATTTTGAATAAGGTCCGCGATTTCACTTCTTGCATAGTCCAGCAGGTCATTGGAATCATACACATCATCATTGTACTGGTAGCGAAGTTCCACCTGCTTCTCCTGATTGACACGGGAGATATCGCGTAGTCCGGTGGCATAATAGATCTCGGAGATCTCCTGGAGCTCAAACAGGTTCTCATCATCCCTATCAGGAATATTCAGTGTGCGCAGATCCTCCATTCGCTTCTCCTCCTCCTCTTCGTCCACCGCATCGTTGTACTTGATGATGATCTCGTACTCCTCATTATCCTGGCTGAAATTCACTCCCGAGCTGATTTCGTTGGTAAATGAACTCAGCTCGTTTTTCACCTCATTTCGCGTGATGCCATACCGCTCCATTATCAGGGTGTTGAAGTCGAGATGGACCTCGGGCTGGTTCTCCCGGACCGATAGCCGGGCAGAGCTGATATTGTCCAGTTCGTCCAGGTACGATTGCAGATCTTCAGCCACCTCCACCAGCAGGTTAAAATTCTGCCCTTTCAATACAATATACTCTTCATCTTCACCGATTCCCAGCAACTGTTCAAAACCTGCGCCCCCCCCCTGGTTACCGCCACCATTTCCACCTCGCATGCTTCTGGTTCCCGTGGAGGCAGTCAGGCTGATATCGGATGCAGGCAGATCCTTCACCATTTCGTATGCTTCTGACTGTATCTGTCCGAAGGAGCGGTTGGCAATTTTTCGGTAATCGTCCTGGAGCATAATGGTTACGGTGGCCTCCTCCTCCTCGATCCTGGAGATCACCTCCTTGTACTCTTCAATCTGCATCAGCGCCTGCTCCATTCCGGATACCAGTGCGTCTGTGGCATTGAGGGTGGTGCCGGTGGGCATGGTTACATAAAGGGTTACCTGGTTGGTTTCCAGTTCTGACAGCTTGTTTACCGATACGGAAAGGGTGGTCAGGATAGTACCGAAGAAGAGGATCAGTACGCCAATGATGGTGGGTGCAGGATTTCTAAGGGCTGTTTTCAGCAGCGAAAGGTAGATGCGAACCAGCCGGTTATTCAGCGATACCTCCTGGTAGACCTCCCTTTTATCTCGTTTCCTGCGTGTAAGGATCATGTGAACCCCCATTGGGATTAGCAGCAGGGAGACAAACAGTGATACTGTCAGCGTAGAGATGATCGATACTCCTATGTGTCTGGCCAGCAATTTGACCAGGAAATCGGATGAGAAGATAAAGGGGATAAATACGGCGATGGTGGTGCCGGTAGCAGCCACGATGGAACGCCACACCTCTCCGGTACCCCGAACCACGGCCTCACCAGGTTTCACCCCCAGGCTTCTGAGGCGATAGATATTTTCCAGCACCACCACCGAGGTATCAAGCAGCATTCCGACAGCCAGAGCGATGCCAATCAGTGTCAGACTGTTGATGGATATATCAAACACAAAAAAGAAGTTGAATGCAGTGAAAATGGAGACAGGCATGGCCACTGCTACCAGTAGAACCAGTTTCACATTACGGAGGAAGACCCACAATACAAAGATGGCCAGCAGGGCGCCGGTGAGGGCCAGGCGGATGATCTGGTTGATGTTATCTTCCATCAGCTCCGCTCTGTTCTCCTGGACAATCACCTCGATATCGAAAGGGGCACCTTCCATGTTCAGTTTTTGTAGTTGATCCTCCACTTTGTGAGACAGATCGATGATATTGGCCTGGGCATCATTGATCAGCTCCAGGGAGACCGCATCTTTCCCATTGACCCGGCTGATGGTCTCTATCTCCTTCTCGCCATAATAGACCACTGCAATGTCCTTCAGCCTGACAGGATTATTCCCCCTTCCGATGATCAGCTCTTCGATCTGTGAGATATGGTCATATTCGGCGTTCAGATAGATAAAGAACCGCTCTCCCTGTTCTTTTACTGTTCCGCCGTACTGGCGCAGGTTCATGTTGGCCGCGAGAATGTTTCTCACCCTGGAGGGAGCAATGTTGTAGGCCTCACATGCGGCCCGGTCCAGGATGATATCCACCGATTTCTGTCTCCCCCCGAAGATATTGACAGCGGCCACACCTTCGATATTCTCCAGTTCGTTTACAATATGCTGATCCACATAATTTCGTACACGATCCACACCCCCCGATCCCCTGGCCTGAAGGCTCATCAGGGTGTTGCCGGCCTCATCCAGGTCGATCTTGACCACCTGGAGGCTGAAATCGTCCGGCAGATCGTTTCGGATAGCTGTCACCTGTTCGTCCAGCTTCAAATAGGCATACTTCAGGTCGGTTCGTTCCTCATAGGAGATCAGGATAGATCCCATGCGCCGTCCTGCAGAGGAGTGTATCTCCTCGATGTTCTCCAGTCCGGCTATCATACTCTCCACCGGTATAATGGCCTCTTGTTCCATATACTCCGGAGTTACTTCGATCCTGGAGTTCACCTGAATGTAGAGCATGGGCAGCTCTGCATTGGGGAAAATCTCCATTTTCAACTGTTTCCAGGAGATGTAACCCAGCATGGTTGCTGCAATAAACAGCATGGAAATGAGGATCTTTCGCTGTATGAGGAAATGTTTATTCACCGGGAAAGACCTCCTCTTTTTGTCCTTTTTTTCCAAGTTGGCCTAATACCATGTATATACACGGAATCACCACAAGCGTCAGCATGGTAGATGTGATCAGTCCCCCGATCACTGCCCAGGCCATGGGAGAACGCAGCGATGCACTCTCTCCAAATCCCAGTGTTAGAGGAAAGAGGGCCAGAATGGTAGTAAGCGTGGTCATAATGATGGGTCTGATCCGCCGCTGTCCGGCCGAAACAATGGCCTCCCTCAGTTTCATCCCCTCCTTGCGGAACTGGTTGATGGCATCAACCAGGATGATGGAGTCGTTCACCGCAATACCCACCAGTAGAATAATTCCTATTAGGGCCATGATATTCAGAGCTTTACCCTGGAGATAAAAGACCGCCACGGCCCCAACCACTGCCAGTGGTACCGGCAGCAGAATGGTGAAGGGATGTACCAGGCTTTCAAACTGGGCCGCCATCACCATGTAGACCAGGATCAGGGAGAGGAGCAGTGCAAAGCCCAGGCTACCCATGGACTCCTTTCTCAAAGCCTCCTCACCGGTGATCTTGTAGCTGTACTTGGGTGGGAACTCCACTCCGTCGAGCTGCTTATCGATGGATTTGGCCATCTGGTCGAGCGGCAGATCATTGTCCAGGTCGGCAGTGATCTCTACGATCCGGTTCTGGTTGTTGTGAAGGATTTCACGGGGGGAGTTCCCCACCTGGATATCGGCCACCTCACTGAGGAGTATCTCGGTGTTGTTTATCTCTATGGTGAGCATCTCCAGCTCTTTGAGGGTGATGTCGTGCAGTTTTACAGTTATATCGGTCAGGTCGCCTTTCAGTGTCATCTGTCCGGCATCGGATCCCTGTAGCTTTTCACTTACCCGGTTGATCAGTGTGTTGACATCCACATTCATCAGTCCGGCCCGGTAACGGTCAATAACGATCTCAACCTCCGGCGCTCCTCCCTCAATGGAGGAGGTGATGTTACGGATGCCCGGGATCTTCTCCAATTGGGTCATTACCGATCCGGTAAGTTCCTCCAGCTCTTCCATCTCCTCCCCGATCAATTCCACCACCAAGGGCGATGCATCGGTTCCCAGGATTGTTGAGAGCGCACTCTCCTCCTGGCGGAAGAGGGCTGTGAAGTTGGGATTATCCCTGAAATGGTCGGTGAGTACAGCAATCAGACTGTTGGTGGACAAGCGGCTCTCCGGCTTCATCTGGACCTTGATAGTGGCCATGTTCTGGTCATCAAACAGGTTTTCTCCCCCGGAAGCGAGGCCTGAAGTGGGACCGATCTCGCTGTAGATCAGATCCAATTCATCACCTGAGATCTCACGGATGATATTCTCCAGGCTCTGCACGGCACCAGCGGTCCGTTCCAGTTGGGTTCCTTCGGGCATCTGCAGGTCCACATAAAACTCTCTGGATTCGGCCCTGGGCATAAACTCACTACCTGTCTGTTGCAACATAAACCAGCCACCCCCCATCAGGAGCAGTGTTCCCAGGAGCACCCAGCCCCGGTAATTCAATAATCTTTCGAGAAAGCGGCCATATCCGGTGAACTGTATCGATTCACGCCTCCGGCCGGTAAAGGGGTTTTTTTTACGGTATATTCTGGAGTAAAGCATGGGGATGATCAGGATGGCCACCACCAGTGATGCCAGTAGTGAAAAGGCAACGGTAAAGGCCTGTTCCTTAAAAAGTTCACCAGAAGCACCTCGCATATAGACAATGGGGATAAAGACTACGATGGTGGTCAGGGTGGAGGCAATGATAGCTCCCCCCACTTGTGAGGTCCCCCGGACCGCGGCTTCACCGGCATCGGCACCCTGTTCATGGTGCCGGAAAATATTCTCCAGAACTACGATGGCATTATCCACCAGCATCCCTGCCCCCAGTGCCAGTCCCCCGAGTGTCATGATATTAAGGGTAAGACCGGTAAAGTACATCAGCACGAAGGTGGCGATGATAGAGACCGGAATGGCCACACTGACGATGGCGGTTGGTCCAATTCTTCGAAGAAAGAGAAAGAGCACGAAAACGGCCAGCAGAATCCCTATGATAAGACTGTCGCTCACCTCGCCTATGGCCGATGAGATGTAGTTGCCCTGATCCTCCACAACAGTAAAGGTGAAACCTGGAAGTGCCCGCTGCATATTGTCCAGCTCAACCTTCAGATCATCCACCGCTTTTACGGTGTTGTAGCGCATCTCCTTGTAGATGCTCAATCCAACGCATGCCACTCCATCCAGCATGACCGCATTCTCCTGATCCTTCAGACTCAATGTGACTGTAGCCACATCTCTCAACAGTACAGGAACCCGCTCTCCCTCCGACTCTTCGGTAGGCTGTCCCATCTTCACAATGATCTGCTCCAGATCGTGAACCTGTTCCAGCTCGCTGATTCCCCGCACAATATAGCGCTTCCCCATCTCCACAATAGATCCACCTGATATATTCTGGTTGTAACTTTCGATTTTGTTGATGAGAGTAGAGATGTTCAGATTAAAGGAGTTAAGCAGGTAATCACTTGTTTCTACCAGAACCTCAAGCTCTTCTGCTCCATCAACTTCTACATCAGCAATGCCTTCGAGACGAATCAATTCATTCCTGACATAGTTCTCCGCGGTTTTCCTTAATTCGTTCAGATCGCTGGTTTCGGTATGCTGAAAGGCTACCAGCATCACGGGTGTTGAATTGGGATCGTACTGGGTGATATTGATCTCCTCCAGGTCATCATCCTGGTTAAAGGAGGAGAGTGCCTTTGAAAGGTCGAGAAAGGCCTCATTCATATCCTTTTCCCAGGTATACTCCACCTCGATCAATGCCACACCCACCCTGGAGGTGGAAGAGACATTGACAACACCACTCTGCCTGATGGCCAGCGATTCGACCCCGTCCACAAACTTCTCCTCCATCTCTTCCGGCGGACGCTCGCCGGCCACCAGTTCGATATAGAGCCTGGGGCTGTGAAGGTTAGGAAAGAGGTCGATGCCCAGCTTGTCGAATGATATAAATCCCAGCAACAGCGTGGCGATGATGATCATGCTAACCGAAACCGGGTAGCGGACCGAAAATCTGGTAATGGCTTTTAACATGGCTCTGTGCTTGCTGTTTTATCTGAGTATTCTGACCCTGGACTGATCCCGTAGGGTCTCAAATCCGGAATTGACAATACTCTCCCCTTTTAACAGTCCCAGTTTCACCTCCACACTGGTGACATTTTGCAGCCCGGTGGTAATGATTCGTTCACTGGCCACACCCTGTTCCACCACGTAGACAATCTGGTTCCGGTTCCGGCTCATAATAATATCCCTGGGGATCACAATCACCTCTTCGGCACTGTTGACCACCAGGTCCGCTTTTACGAACATACCCGGGAGCAGGATCTCCTCACTGTTCTCCACCTCTACAAAACATTTGAAGGTTCGTGCCTCGGTATCGATGGAGGGGGAGATCTGGGTAATGATGCCAATCAGGGTATCAGTTGTGCTGGTATAGCTGGTTATATAGACTTTATATCCCCGTTCGATGTTCCGGTAGTACTTCTCCGGAAGGTTCGCCTCCAGGTAGAGTTTCTCAAAGTCGATCACCTTCACCATCCCGGTATTGGTAGCCACCCGGGTGCCTTCTGTAAAATAGGGAAGATCGGCAATTACCCCTGAAAAGGGTGCCACCAGCGACATCTTGGCCAGATTAAGCCGGCTGCTCTCCATATCATACTCCGTATTTATCAGGGTAATTTCCGCATTTTTCAGCTCTCTGAGGGTGGCCCCTCCTTTCTGATAGAGTGACTGTTGTTTCTCATACTCAAGCTCGGATATCTCTTTGTCTACCTCTTTAGACTTGATCCTCAAATCATTCACATACTCTTCATCCTCCAGGCTGATGATGGTGGCACCGGCCTTCACACCATCGCCCAGGGCATACGGTTTTCCGGTGGCAGGATTGACCCGCAGATGGTACTGCCCGGTAATTTCAGAGGTGAGGGTCACCTCTTTCAATGGGTAAACCGATCCGGTGGTGCTTACGAATTCTTCAATGGAGGAGGTGGTTGCTTCGATCACTCCAACAGGCACCTCAACAGTGGTGTTGACCTCCATATCGGGCTGTTTACAGGATGAGACCAGCAGGGCCGGTATCATCAGGGACCATAGGGCAAATCGCAATCGTTTCATGGGTTCTGGATATCTATTTGTTTTAATTATCATTGGATTTCAGCTCTTCCGG
>DAOWNM010000334.1 GCA_030642565.1 Bacteroidota bacterium
AACCGGGCGAACTGCTGGTCAGTTACAATACTATTACAATGAACTTCTGGGAAGATATTCAGAAAGATGCTACCATTTAGCAAGTAAATTGGCTACTGCCCATTGAACTCCTTCACGGCATCATAGGCTGCCAGAATGTTTTCGGGAGGAACCTCGGGCAAAATATTATGTATGGGGGCAAAAACAAATCCACCATCCTTTGACAGAATCTCACATCTCTCAAGCACATCCCCGCGAACCTCCTCCGGGGTTCCGGTGGGTAGTGTGGAAGCTGTATCCACCCCGCCGCCCCAGAAGGTGATCTCACGGCCAAAATCACTCTTTAGTTCCCTGGCATCCATCCCAAAACAGTTGGTCTGGACCGGATTGAGAATATCAAAACCGACTTCGATCAGGTCAGGGATGAACTGCCTGATACTGCCACAGGAGTGGAAGAACACTTTCATATCACTCCGTTGTTTCACATAGTCACATAGCTCTTTGTATCTGGGTTTGAAAAATTTTCTAAACACCTCCAGATCCATAAAAGGACCGGTGGTCATTCCAAGATCATCTCCGAACCGGATCACATCCACCAGATCTCCCACAGCAGTGATCTTTTTTTCAAGTCCAGTCAGGTGCATCTCCATCAACCTGTCTAGCAACTTTGCAAGATTTTCATGATTCGCCAGCAGATCCATCAACATATTGTCCATTCTTCGGAGGAAAAACCCCAGCTCCAGCAATTTGGCTCCACCCGACATTACAATGGCTCTATTGGTGCTTTCTCGCAGCTTTAAAGTTCTTCTTCTCAATTCCTGATCATCAATATTGATGTATTTGGTATGGGAGTGGGCAGTCCAGTTGATGGATCTGAAGGCCTCATCGATCTCATTAAAATCAGCAGGGTATCCTTGCTCCCATGGAAACAGAGTTTGGTCGAAGCAGGTACCGTTCCTGGCCATTCTGGACATCTGATTTCCCCGGTGATCAAGCATGAAGTAGGAGTCGTCTTCCGCCTTTTCGGGTTTGAACCATTCAGGGTAGTTTCCACTGCTGCCATCGCCCAGCTCCACCTCATACCATCCAAGATCATCCATAAAAATCTGGTTCAGATCAATGACATCCACGCCAAATGAATCGATGATTTTCATATCCACCTGTGCCAGTTGCTGCACCACATCAAAAACCCTGGTTGGAACATCCAGTCCCAGATTTTGCTTCAGTTTGTTGTAAGCGATGGCCGAGATACCGGTCACCGTTGAAGCCCCCAGGTCAACAGGCACCTGGTCCGGTTGCTTATGCTCAATGCTCAGTAAAACGCGTTCCCTGGAAGTCATATCAGGTTTGTTTATAACTTCTTGATCCGGATATTCCGGAACCAGAGCAGTGAGCCATGTCCCAGGAAACCGATATGACCGCTGGTGCGTTTCAGCCCGGGATGCTCCTTGTGGTCGGCTGTTCCTTTTTTGGTGGCCTCCGCCAGGTTCCCGTCCACGATAACTGTGCCATTCAGTGTGATCCTGATCTCATCCCCTTTCAGAAATACCTCTTGGCTGTTCCATTCACCCACCGGTTTCAGGTATCCTCTTTTGGCCGGAATAATGCCATATACTGAACCATGGTACTGGTAGGGTTGGAGGTTGGCATATACCGGTGCGGTATTGTCCAGGATCTGCAACTCATAACCCACATAGGCTGCATCGCCCTCCATGGGGGTTCTGATCCCCAGCCCGTTGTTAGCTCCGGGAGTAAGTTTGAACTCGAAGCGGAAAACGAAATCAGCGTACTCCCTCTCGGTATAGAGGTTTCCCCCGCTTTTGGCCGGTCGGATGACGATGGTTCCCTCCTCAACAAAGTAACTGTGTTCATTACCGGCCCAGTTGGAGAGATCCTTGCCATTGAAGAGACTCACAAAGCCCTCGGATTTCTCCTTTTCAGTAACAGTGTTGACATCCTCATCCAGTTCTCTTACATAAATATTCCTGAAAGCCAGGTTGGTCCCATGGGCCTGTAGCTCGATAGAGCCTGTTGGGTAGATGGGAATGCTCCTGTCCCAGTAGTTCTCCATCACCACGTTGTCAACCACCAGCTGACCGTTGAGGTAGACAGTGACTCTTTCATCAATCATGATAATGCGGAAGGTATTCCAGTCTCCGACGGGATTATCTGCTACCAGCAGCGGTTTGCTTTCATGCTCCTGGTTGTTGTAGAGTCCGCCCGACCCCACCTGGGCACCAGCTTCCACCCTGGTTGTATCCCAGATTTGCACCTGGGGCGAACCACGCAGGTAGATGCCCGAATCTCCTTTCTTTGTGATTCTCCAATCCACGATCATCTCAAAAGAGCCATACTGCTTCACACTGCAGAGGTTGGATCCATGGCCGTTAAATACAATACAGTTATCCTTGACACTCCAGTTCTCCTTCAGCTTCTTGTTGGCCTCATCCTGTAGTTTTTGAAGCTCTTTTTCGGAGATCTCAGCCTTTTTAACAGGATCGGTGGCCAGTCCCTGCCACCCCGACAGATCGGTTCCGTTAAACAAGGAGACAAAACCCTTCTCCCCGGGCATCTTATCCAGGTAGTTTTGTATATCGATCTTCAGATATTCGGTATCAGGACCCGTAATAATATCCCTGGCTATAATCAGTTTTTCTTTAACAATCTTCCCTTTCAGACCGTTGTTCAGTCCATTGCTGGGCAGTACGACACTTACAAGGGCATTGGCTGCCTGGCTCTTC
>DAOWNM010000186.1 GCA_030642565.1 Bacteroidota bacterium
CTGTTCAATAAAATGAAATCCATCCTTTTCAGGCATCTGTATATCCAGGAGAACCAGGTGTGGACGTTCTCTTTTCACGAGCCTTAAAGCCTCATCCACATTGCCTGCAACCCCAATGACTGAAACTCCATTGTTCCCCAGCAGCATGTATTTGAGCAACTCCCGGGCCTCCGGCTCGTCATCTACAAGCACTATTTTCAACACCTCTTCCATGGAATGAAAGGAATCACATTTTTTTTCAGAGCGCAAGTTATAAAATTCCACGAAGGACAAAAAATGGAGTCATACTGACGGCAATTCAGTTTTTTTTGTAATCTTCAATGTTTTAATGCTGTAAAAAGCATGCCAGACTCTCATCCGCATAGAACCACGGCCAGCTTTGGTACCCTGCCGGTCTTCATGACGACCATCTCCACTATTCTTGGGGCCATCCTCTTTCTAAGATTTGGATATGCTGTGGGCCATCTGGGATTTTTAGGGGTTATTGGGATCATTTTCCTGGGACATATGGTTACCATTCCTACCGCCATGGCGGTGGCCGAAATTGCCACTAATCATAAGGTTCAGGGAGGCGGTGCATACTATATCATCAGCCGCTCCTTCGGTATCAATATTGGTTCGGCAATCGGCATTGCACTCTATCTCAGTCAGGCCATCAGCGTCGCTTTCTATGTCATCGCATTCTCTGAAGCATTTGACCCCCTGATCAGGTATCTTCACTACGAAATTAATACACCCCTGATTGATAAACGGTGGGTCGGACTTGCCAGTATGACCCTGCTCTCCATGATCATCCTTTCGAGGGGAGCCAAAATTGGAATAAAAGCACTCTATTTCGTTGTTGCTATCCTGTTTACCTCCCTGCTCTTCTTTTTCCTTGGAAAATCAAATTCAACAGAGCCCTTTATTTTAAGTGCACAGATTCAGAATCCGGATAGTTTTTTCTTTGTATTTACCATTATTTTCCCGGCATTTACAGGATTGATAGCGGGACTCGGACTTTCTGGCGACCTGCGCGATCCCAGCAAATCCATCCCCAGGGGAACACTCTGGGCCACCCTGGGCGGATTTGTGGTCTATATACTGGTGGCCTATAAACTGGCTATCAGCGCTTCTCCTGAAGATATGGCCTCCGACCAACTGATTATGGAAAAGATCGCACTGTGGGGCCCTATCATACCCATCGGACTGGCTGCAGCATCCCTCTCATCTGCACTGGGCTCAATCATGGTTGCCCCGCGTACCCTCCAGGCCATGGGGTACGACAATGTGTTCCCGGGAGCTGGTCTGAACAGCTGGCTATCCCGTGGCAAGGAGAAAGACAACGAACCCACCAATGCGGGATTGATAAGCATCATCATAGGATTCGTGTTTGTGGCCTTTGGAGACATCGATTTCGTTGCACAAATCATCTCTATGTTCTTTATGGTCACCTATGGCGCGATATGCCTGATCTCCCTGCTGGAGCACTTTGCTGCGGACCCATCTTACCGGCCCACATTCAAATCAAGGTGGTATATCTCCCTGATTGGGGCGGTCACCTCATTCTGGCTGATGTTTAAAATGAATGCTCCCTATGCTCTACTGTCTCTGATTGTCATGGGTGGTATCTATACCATGGTCTCCAGTTACAAACAAAAAGAGAAAGGACTCGTCAACCTCTTTCGCGGAGTGGTGTTCCAGGCAAGCAGGCAGTTACAGATTCTGGCACAAAGGGCTGACCGGGAGGACCTGGATGAGCACTGGCGCCCCTTCACCATCTGTGTTTCACAGGATACATTTATGCGCAGGAGTGCTTTTGATATGCTCAGGTGGATCTCTTTAAAATATGGATTTGGAACTTACATCCACTATATCAAGGGATTTCTGACCGAGGAGACCAATAAGGAGTCGAAGGAGATCCTCAATAAACTGATAAATCTTGCTGCGGGAAGCAAAAACCGGGTCTACCTGGATACCATTATCAGCCCCTCCTACACTTCAGCTATCGCCCAGGTGATCCAGCTATCGGGAATCTCAGGAAAGGGAAATAACATGATGCTCTTCGAATTCTCACAAACTGAGCCGGAAGCACTGGAGGAGGCTCTGAACACGCATGACATCCTATATGCCACCGGGTTTGATCTCTGTATTCTGAATACATCTTACAAAGGATTCGGTTACAAAAGAGAGATCCATATATGGATCACCCCGGCAGATTCTGACAATGCCAACCTGATGATCCTGCTGGGCTATATCATCATGGGACATCCCGAATGGAAAGAGGGAATCATCAAGATTTTTGCCATCTATCAGCCCGAGGCAGTCACACGCAGGAAGGAGGAGCTGAAACAGTTAATTAAAGAGGGCCGGCTTCCCATATCATTAACCAATATTAGCCTGATCAGTGCCGAAGGGAACAGAGGAACCCGGGAGATTATCGGGGAGGTCTCTTTGGATGCCGACCTGACCATTATCGGGTTTCGGCATGAGCAGCTATCCACTGAAGGGTACAAGCTATATACCGGGTATAATAAGCTGGGGAATGTACTATTTGTAAGTGCCAACAAGAAAAAAGAGATCAACTAAAACATTATCTTTGAATAAAAAGCAGATGGAAAAAATCGCTGTCTTTCCGGGGTCATTTGATCCTTTTACCGTAGGTCATGAAAATATTGTGCTTCGTGGACTTGGCCTCTTTGATAAAATCATCGTAGCTATCGGGGTCCACTCCACCAAACAGCCACTGCTAAGAATTGAGGCCAGGGTAGAGATGGTTAACTGGATTTTTAGCACCAACGACCAGGTAAACGCAGACTTTTTCGAAGGATTGACAGTGGATTACTGCAAAAAAGTCAAAGCCACGCATATGCTCAGGGGAATACGGACAGCAGCCGACTTCGAATACGAAAGGGCCATTGCCCAGATCAATAAACTGATGTTGCCTTCTGTTGAATCAATTTTTCTGCTAACCACCCCTGAACACACCCCTGTTAATTCAACCATCATCCGGGACATCATCCGTAACGGCGGTGATGCTTCACAATTTCTTCCGGAGGGTGTAGATATCAAGGAGTATCTCTAATGCTTTACCGATCAATCATTTACACTCTGTTGTTATGGAGCTGTGGAAACATCATGGGCCAGTCTGCCTCGGTTCATGCCATCTCCCCGGATTACTCGGGTCAATCCATATATACAACCATTGCCTGGAATCCTTTTGTTACCATTCCTGAATTTTCCAACAGTGTGGTGTGCAGTGAAGAGGGAGAATTTGAACAGCTCATACCGCTAAAATCACCAAGAGTGGTGCAGTTCGAAACCGGGATCTATCAAGCCTACCTTTACATGGAGCCCGGATTTCATTATGAGGTGGAACTTCCAGACTTTGTTGAAAAAGAGTGGGACCACCGTATCTCTCCATTCTATCAGTCAGTCGCTCTCCCTCTTACCGTCCGCTCACGCATCTCTCTTTCGACCCGGGAATGTATTAACGGATCAATGGATGTGAACCATACCATTGCAAGGTTTGACTCACTCTTTGTCAGCGCTAATCAGCAGATCATCACGCAGCGACAATTGGGGCATCATGGTAATGCCGATTCTCTAATCCAGCAACTGGAAGTTCAATTCAGAAGCGACAGTTCTCTGTTTTTTTCAGACTACCGGCGCTTCAGATATGGAGCTTTAAAGCTTAATGAAGGTGAAACCGGATTAGACATACTAAGCCATGATTATCTTGGTCCTACTGTGATGGAGTGGCATCCTGGATTTATTGAGCTTTTCAGGGCACTGTTTAAAGATTTTATTTTTTACTATTCAGGCACCACTGATGGTGAGGACTTCCGGAATTTGGTGAACCGAAACCAGGAGTTTCGTCAGGCACGTCAGCTTATTCTAAAGCATCCTGCTGTATGGAGTGACACCCTTGCAGAGATGATCCTGTTGCAGGAGTTCTCCGAGCTGTTTTACCGGGGCGAGTACCACAAGGAGGCTATCCTGATCATGCTGGACTCCATGGCACATGATCCCGTTACCCCTCAATTTGGTATATATGCAGCGCAGTTAAAGCAGAAGTTATCCAGCCTGGTAACCGGAAACACTCCTCCTGGCATATCATTGGAGGATCTGGAAGGAAAAACCTGGACACTGAGCGATTTTGAGGGCAAATACACCTATCTTTTTTTTGGTACAACCGATCACTATGGCTGTATGATGGAGTATCCGTTTCTACAATCCTACATTGAAAAGCATGCAGCTTATTTGAATGTGGTCACAGTGATGGTATCAGAAGAGCGCACTAAATTGGAAGATTTTATGCACAGGAACAGTTACAGCTGGAAAGTCCTTCATTATGAAGGACAGCCCGGGGTCCTGAACGATTACATGGTTAGGGCATATCCCACTGCCTACCTGATTGACCGGGATGGTAAGCTGCTCCTCTCCCCGGCCACATTGCCATCAGAAGGATTTGAACAACAGCTGTTCAGCATCATGCGTTCAAGGGGTGAAATCTGATCAGAGTAACCTCCTCATATAGAGCACATCCAGGATGCTGGCATAACTGTTTTCCCGAATAAAACCTGTCTCTCCAGGAGTGGCCCACCTGTAATCGGTGATACCCTCCTCAGCCTGTAAAACCGGATCCCCACTCCCTCCAAACTGCATTTCGAACCACTTGGTCTTTTTCAGCACTCTCTTTCCTTTCAATGTGTATGTGTGATAGGTGGATATAAGCGGATCGACCAGTAGAAGTCCAGAAAGGCCGGTCTCCTCCTCCACCTCTCTCAATGCTGCACTTTGAAAATCCTCTCCCTTTTCCAGTTTCCCCTTTGGAAGGTCCCATGTCCCGTTTCGGCGGATCACCAGAAACTCACCCCTGGCGTTGAGAACCACTCCGCCTCCCGCTTCAATCAACTTAAAACAGGCCTTGAACTCTTCAAAAAGCATCAGCATATCATCATGAAAAATATAGAGGTTGTTAATCTGGTTTAATGAATCAAACAGACCTACCAGTTCATTCAACTCATGAAAATTGTTGTATTTATAAAAGAGACCTTTATGCTTTACAAAAGCCCTGGAAAAATCATCTCCAAAAAATACCGTTCTATCGTTGAAAAAAACTTTATACATCTTATATTATCTTGGAGCACCTGTAAAGCTTAAATGTACAAAACATATTTACATCAGAATCTAGTTATTGTTGTACTCTTTCAGGCTTTTAATAGCTGCATACCGACCAATTTCAACTAATTCCTCAGCTTTATAAAAATCAAAAGTTCCACACGCATTACGGGAAACATTTATTAAAATATCAGGAGAAGATTTCTCCATTAACAATTGAGCCAATTGAAATGTTACCAGACTAATTGTTCTGTCTATAATGTCAAAATAGCCCAGTTTTTCAGTCTTACTTTTTGATTTGCTTTTATTTATATGGCCATAGAATTCCTTCATTTTTTTAAGATACACTGATTGCTTTTTATCCATCTCTTTTTTCGAAATGGGTGGTCTGATTACTGGTATATCAGCGTTTACATAAACTACGATTAAAATATCATTTTTAGTTCTTTTTACATGACTAATTGGAACATTATTCATAATGCCTCCATCTACAAGTATCGAATTTTCTGTTACTACCGGTGTAAATACAGTTGGGATTGCTACTGATGCTCTCACTGCATC
>DAOWNM010000185.1 GCA_030642565.1 Bacteroidota bacterium
ACCTCTGCAGCAAGCAAGCCGCAGGGCTGCCCAGGAACAGTTATGCCGGAAACTGACATCATTGGGGGCACAAACCCCAACAGGGAAATTTATGATAATGGAAGTGGGGGATTCGCCGATATGAAAAATGTCCAAAAAAAAACGGTATTTTTAAGGTTTTCCGAGAGGTCTGAATTACAAACTATTATGAAAAAACTATTGGCATTCCTAGCGGCCCTATTTTTAGTGGCAGGTGTGTTGGCTCAGGATGAGCAGGAAAAAACGAGTGGTAACGAGGGAGATACACCAACCATGTGGCTGGGAGGTGAAGTTACTTTTGGCTCCATGTCAAATCTGGATTTTACCTTTGGCCCAAGTTACGGTATCATGGTCGGTGAAAATATAGCTGTTGGAGCCACCTTGATTTTTTCAAGTGGAAACAATGCATACGAGTGGGGTCTGGAACCTTATTTCAGATACTATCTGCCCGTAGTTGATCAATTCTCTTTCTATGGAGATGCCTTTTTAGGGATCGGAGGAGGAGATAATGCAACAGATCTTGATGGAGGCGACTACAACACGCTCGATTTTGGAGCCAGAGTAGGTTTGCAGTACTGGTTTGTCCCAAGATGGTCGGTTGCAGCATCGACCAATATATTAACCTATACCTCAACAAACAACAATGGAGAATTTGGAGCGGGAGTTAGCTTCAATACGGTTCATTTTTCACTCTTCTTCCATTTCTGATCCCCTGTCAGAATTGATCGGGGTTTTTTATTTGATCAAACCCAGTTTCTTGGCACGTGTCTCCCAGTTTTTCCTGGCCAGCACCTGCATATCCTCCACATCGTCCATTTCATCCACAATCTCCAGTCCGATCAGGGTCTCAAACAGATCCTCCATGGTAACAAGGCCGCTCACCATACCGTATTCATCCACCACGATGGCGATATGGGCCTTCCGTTCAATCAGCTTGGAGAAGAGGCGTATAATGGGGGTATCCTCATTCACAGCGGTGATGGACCGGGCGATGGTTTTCAGCGGCTCCTCCCCTCTTTTTTCAATAATCATCTCCATCACCTCATCCTTCAGAACAAAACCTGTGAACTGGTTTAGTTCCTTGTGATAAACAGGGATTCTCGAGAAGGGAATCTCCTGGTTGTTTTCATAAAACGCTCCAATGGAGGTGCTCTCCTCCGCTGCCTTGATCACTATCTGAGGGGTCATGATACTCTTCACCAGAATACTCTGAAATTTCATCAGATTCTGCAGGATCCGCGACTCCTCATCCTCGATCACTCCATCTTCAATAACCGAATCGGTGATGGCCCTGAACTCTAGTTCACTAATAGCCGACTTGCCGCTCTTCTCTCTCCTCAGGCGACGGGTAATAAAATTGGTTAAAATGATAAAAGGATAGAGCGGCGAGTAGATCATGATCCTGAGCGTAACTACCGTAAAACGGCTTAGCTCTTTCCAGTAAAGTGCCCCCAGGGTCTTTGGGATGATCTCCGAACCGATCAGAATAATCAGTGTCAGGATAATCGAAGCAATGGCCAGGTATTCGTTTCCCCAGAGTTCCTGTACCTGTGAACCCACACCTGCTGCCCCAATGGTATGGGCAAATGTATTCAGGGTGAGAATGGCCGACAGGGGGAGGTCTATATTCTTCTTGTAGTGATCGAGTCTTAGGGCATACTTCCTCCCCTCCTTCAGCTTCATGTTGATAAAAATGGGGGTGGTGCTCAGAAGCGCCGCTTCCAGGATGGAACAGAGAAAGGAGAAGACCAAGGCGATCCCCAGGTAAGTAAAGAGTATACCCATAGAGAACAAAGATAACTTTCCTCTGGAAATTATTCACTGCATTCTGTGGTGAAGATGATGTGGGGCTACTGGTGGTACCAAAATAACAGTAAGGTAAAGAACCCTGGTTTGCCCTATCCAATTTGAATCAGGTCTTCAACAATTTCACTTATGCCATGTGCAATATCAATGTACTCTTTTGTCTCATTTACTTCTGGGATGAAGAAATCATCTCGATATCTTACCGATACTCCAAACTCTATTCCAGAATCCTAAAGCCTTTTCATTACAGAAATATCCTCCTTTGCCCTGAAAAGCCAATTCTTAATATGATCAGCTTTATCCTGGTTCATAAGAGTATTGTTTCCTTCATAATGCTTCGAATGAAATGGCCAGGTAACTTCTTCTTTCGTTCTATCTCTGACTTGCTATGATTTCACGACATTTCTTATCATAATTGATATCTGATTCTTACTCATCCATGGGATAATCACTCCTCCGATTTACCGGTCATCGGTACAAACCTTACCGGGTAGTGCTGCTTCTGTGAAATACGTCCCTTCCTGTCTTTGGTTACCTCTACCATATACTGGGTCCCGAACTGTTTTCCTACCGGGATCACCATTCGGCCGTCAGGTGCAAGCTGTTCCAGCAAAGGTTGCGGGATCTTTTCCGGTGCACAGGTAACAATGATCCTGTCGAAGGGTGCCGCCTCCGGCCACCCCTCATAACCATCCCCGATCCTGACCTGAACCTGGTTATAACCAAGTTCTTTTAACAGTTTTTCTGCCCTTCTCCCCAAGGGAACCACTATTTCAATGGTATAGACATGGTTACACAACTCTCCCAGTACAGCTGCCTGGTATCCTGAACCTGTTCCGACTTCAAGGACACGATGCTCGGGCTCAAGCTCGAGCAGTTCTGACATATGGGCCACAATAAAAGGCTGCGAAATGGTCTGGTTATGTCCGATCAGAAGGGGGCTGTTCCTGTAGGCCAGCTTTTGGTACTCCTTCGGAACAAACAGGTGCCTGGGTACCCGGCGCATGGCTTGTAATACGACAGGATCCTTCACAGGATGAAAAGGATAACCCGCAATACCCTCCTTCACCATCCTTTCGCGTTCCTCCACACGTTCCGAGAATCCCGGGTGAACCCGATCATGCTGCACCGTTTCCTGTGAAAGAACTGAAGTTCTCCACACAAGTAGTATTAAAAATAGAGATAAAATGGTGATGCAATCATCTCTCCTTTTGGAATCTGAAATTTGCCCCAGAAATTTCGGAACACTTTTTGCATTGGGTATTGTCTTATTTTCAGCCATCAGTAAGGATCCTCTAATAAATAGAGAACGGTAGAAAACCCAGAATGTTTAGGCTGGGGTTTCAGAGACGGGGGATATTGTTAATTTTGCACCATAAAATTACAGAATGAAACAACAGATCAAGAGCATTGCACTGCTTATTATTGCCACTATCGGACTCGCCACTCTTCCTGCATGTGAAAAAAACAATGGAAGTGACCTGCCCGAGGAGACACTGATTCTGAACAACTGGATCTGGGATGGGATGAATGAGGTCTACCTCTGGGAAGCCTATATTCCCGATCTGAACCCCGATGTGGAACCTGATCCGGAAGCGTTCTTTTACAAGCTGCTTTACGAGGAGGATCGAAACTCCTGGATCGTAGATGATTATGAATCCCTGGCAGCCATGTTCGATGGCGTGGAGACGGCAACCGGCATGTCGGTCTACCCTATGATGTATACCGAAACCCAGGTAGTCAGTTTTGTGGAATATGTCACACTCAACTCCCCTGCAGCTGATTCCGGTATTGTTCGCGGCGATATCATATATACAATCGATGGAAAGCTACTGACAACCGATAACTACTATGACCTGTATTACCAGAATTCGGCCACATTTGGTTTTGCCGATTGGGACGGATCCGCAATGATTCCAAATGGTACCCTGATCACGCTGGTGGCCATTGAGTTGAGTCAGAATCCTGTCATTTATGATGAAGTGATTGAATATGAGGGAGAGAAGATTGGTTACTTTGTCTATACCCAGTTTACCAGAGGAAAAACCGGTGAATGGCTGGACGAATTGAATGGTGTATTTGGAGATTTTAAATCGGCAGGAGTGAGCGATGTGATAGTCGATCTCCGTTACAACCCGGGGGGGGACCTTGGACTCTCTGCCTATATGGCAAGTACCTTGGTTCCGGTAGCAGAGATGGAGAACAATGAAGTATTTGTTAACCTGGTATGGAACGACTTTTATAACCAGTACTGGGCAGAGGCTGATCTGGATGAAGACGGGAAGGCAGACGGCCTTGATTCGGAACAACTTCTTATCCCCCTGCCACAGAGTGACCTGAACCTGAACCTGAACACTGTCTATTTCCTCACCACAGAAGGTACCGCCTCGGCCAGTGAGTCATTAATGGCCGGCCTATACCCCTATATGAATGTGGTGCAGATTGGTACCACCACTTACGGTAAGTGCTACGCTTCCATCACGGTTGATGACTGGGAGGAACCCAAACGACATAACTGGGCCATGCAGCCCATTGTGATCAAATACTCCAATGCAGAGGGGTTCACTGATTTCATTGATGGAATTGCACCCAATATCCAGGTTGAAGATAACCTGCTCTATGCCAAACCCTTCGGAAGTTTGGAAGATCCTTTGCTGGCCCAGGCCCTTGAGGAGATTACTGGTGTCACACCCGGCATAAAAAAATTGGTACAGACCGAAACCAGTTTTAAATCCCTGCCTGTTCCCAGGAAACACCTGCAGGAGTGGCGTGTTGATTTGCCTAAAAGACGTTAGGATATTTCTCCGGCTCTTCTTTTTAGAATAGCGCGGTTGATCCGCCTGGCGAGACCCGGCCCCTCATAGATAAAGCCTGTATAGATCTGGATCAGGGTGGCCCCTGCATCCAGCATATTCAGTGCATCCTGAACACACATGATTCCGCCCACCGCGATAATGGGCAGTTTTCCTTCACTCTTATGGTGGATATACCTGACCACCTCCAGGCTCCTGGCGGTAATGGGCGCGCCACTCATGCCCCCGTCCCCGATGGCCCTTATCTCCTGGTCAGCTGTTATTAGTCCTTCCCGGCTTACGGTAGTATTGGTGGCCACAATGCCATCCAGCTTCAACCGCTCTACTATTTCAAGGGTTTCATCCAGCTGCTGCTCATTCAGATCGGGCGAGATTTTCAATAGCACCGGTTTTTTTATATCCTTCTGGTCACGCAGCTCCATGATTCGTCCCAGGATCAGCTCCAGCGAATCCTGGTCCTGAAGTTTGCGCAGGTCCGAAACATTGGGACAGCTTACATTAACCACAAAATAGTCCACCCCTTCATAAATAGCGTTGAAAACAGCCTCATAATCGTCCACAGCCTTCTCATTGGGGGTCAGGGTGTTCTTACCGATGTTTCCTCCCAGAATGAGCCCTTTGGGCCTTTTACGGTCCAATCTGGCTGCTGCAGCTACTGCACCATTGTTGTTAAATCCCATCCGGTTGATCAGTCCCCGGTCCCTCTTAATACGAAAACTACGAGGCTTCTCATTACCGGGTTGTCCAAGCGGAGTAACTGTTCCAATTTCGATAAACGAAAACCCAAAAGCCTGAAACTCCCTGTAGATACTGGCATTCTTATCAAATCCTGCAGCCAGTCCCACCGGGTTGCTGAAGGTCAACCCCAGGAAATCTGTCTCCAGAAAGTCGTTTTTTACATGATAAAACCCTTTTACCAGAGGGAGAAAGCCCGGAATTTTGAAAACAACCCGAAGGATGGAGATTAAAAGGTGGTGAATAGTCTCGGGTGAGAGAAGGAATAAGAGGGGTCTGATCAGCAACCTGTACATTCGATTTTTGCCTGCAAATATACTCAGATTTCTAATGTGCTGGTGTAAAAGCTCTGAAGGT
>DAOWNM010000257.1 GCA_030642565.1 Bacteroidota bacterium
CCCACCACCGCCACAGGCAGCGTCAACGGAAGTCCGGTCACCGGAATAGGATTTGCAGAGCTGGTAAAATCCTATGAGGCCCCGCAGATCCGGATCACCAGGCCAGGGAGAGAGTGGAACGAAAATTTTCCCATCCAGTGGGAGGTTCAGAATCCCGATGATGGGCGTCCGCTGCTTTTCGACCTGGAGTACAGTACCGATCAGGCCGGTTCCTGGCTACCCATTGTTCAGGAACATGATGACACCTTATACTACTGGAACGATCACTCTTTTGTGAATGGCGACAGCTGCCTGTTCAGGGTCACTGGTTATACAGCCGATAAAACCCTACTGGGTGTGTTTGAAGCTTCCACCCATACGCTGTACGACGATCAGTATACCTTTACAAACCGGGAACCGGCACCTGCTTTCCGGGTTTATCCGAACCCGGCCGGAAACACGCTTTGGATTGAATGGGAAGCCGGGCAGTTTGAAACAGGAGAAACCCATCTACCCTACAAGGTAATCGATTTTACGGGCCGGCAGGTGATAGAGGGGATCCTCTCAAAAGGGGAAGTGGATGTGAGCCTGCTGGATGAAGGTGCATATATGATCATCGTGCATACACCAACCGGGATAACCAACCATACATTTATTAAGAAATAGTGGTGGACAGGAACTAATCGGGATAGATCTCCACGGAGTCCTCTTTACTACCCTTATCCACGCCAGGCTTGTACTTGCTATTGCTTGAGTATACCCGGGAACAATAGCCGGACAATTTGATCAACAGGGCATCGGAGGTAAGGAACCATAGTAAGAAATAATTAATATGGGGGCGAAAAAATCAGCTATCTACGTTTGAGACCATCCACTATCGCAAACCATTTATTCCCCATATTATGCAGATCAACATGGTGCATACCAACTGAATTCCACCCTTTCCCGGACATGGTTACTATCTCGATTAAGGAGTCACTCTGCTCCTGGTATGAGTTGGGTGACAATTCGGTGATTTCAAAAGCATATACCTGAATCCCATAACTGGGATAGTCATCCTGTGCCAGCCTGTACAGGCTATTTTCATACGCAAAGACATGACCGGCTGGCCGGGCCATATCAGGTTTGTTCTCAATCAGTGGATTCATAGGGTGGGCCTTCCAGCCGGATGTGAGGCTGTCTGAGTAGTAGAGGTTCAGGACACCATTCCCCTCACTGGAGGTAAACATCCACCATCTGTTATTATGAAAGAACGCCGTTGGATCGAAGAAACGAGATCCCGAAAGGAGATTTCCCATATACTCCCACTCCTGGGGAAACATAGTAGCTCTGTACAATCTGACAGACTGATCTGCTGCACTCTCCGGGATCATATAGTATTGGTCATCCCATTTGTAAATGCCTGGGTAAGAGAGATGAAACTCCTCATCCAGAATGATCTTCTCATAGCTCCACTCATTTCCATCCTCACTCACCGCATATCCAATGTCGCCCGTATTGGTGTTGAGGTTCAACACTTCGAAGAACATGAAATACCTACCCTGATCCTCCACCATAAACGGGTCCGCGATAAATGCTGCATCCACATCACTTACATCCCGTGCCGAAAGAACTGGATTCTCTAAACCCTTGGGGTCTGACAGATTGAATGGATCTGTTCCTTCATAAACCCCAATGGTCCACTGCATTCTCTTCCAGTATAAGTTGCTTAAAAATGCCTTCTTAATATGCTTGTAGGGAAAGATTTGATTCCTGTGAACCAGATATCCATAAGAGAATCCAATAAGAATCGAAATAACGACCAGGATCAACCTGGTGAAGAACCTTTTCATTCCATGCTGTTTTGCAATAAAGATATGTTATTCATCTCAGTGTGCAATAGCCATGCGATTCTATTTGAGCAACAGATTCGGAAGTGTGATTTATGAGAGCAATTGGTGGCGAAAGGAGATGATCTCTATCTCGCTATTAAAGAATAATGGTGGACAGGAACTAATCGGGATAGACCTCCATCTCCACGGAGTCCTCTTCTGTCCCCTTATCCAGACCAGACAGGTAATTTTTGTTGGTGGATGTAAACTCGGGAACAATAGCTGACAACTTGGCGATCAGCTCTTTTTCAGAAAGCCTGTAAGCTGACTGAAGCAGCGAGACAATCTTCGCCAGGGTTATCTCATGATCAAAATCGGCCACCTCAGCAATTTTCACCTTGGCATTGTAGGTAGGTAGCGTCTTCTCCTGGTCCGTAAGCAGCTCTTCATATAGCTTCTCACCTGGTCGAAGGCCGGTATATTCAATCTTTATATCTTTATCAGGTTCATAACCGGACAATTTGATCATCTGTCGAGCCAGGTTAACAATCTTCACAGGCTCACCCATATCAAACACAAAGATCTCGCCTCCCGATCCCATAAAACCGGCTTCAAGCACAAGCTGACACGCTTCCGGGATGGTCATGAAGTAACGGGTAATATCGGGATGGGTAACAGTAACTGGTCCACCCTCCTCTATCTGCTTTCTAAAGATCGGTATGACCGAGCCATTGGATCCCAATACATTTCCAAACCTTGTAATGACGAACTGGGTCGTGTTACCATCCAGATTTGCTCTGGATCTCAGAATTTGCTCACAGGTACGCTTGGAGGCGCCCATTACGTTGGTAGGATTCACCGCCTTATCGGTGGAAATCATAACAAATTTCTCAACTCCGTACTTCACGGCGAGGTTGGTCATGATGGTGGTACCTCCCACATTGACCCGGACTGCTTCATAGGGATTTTGCTCCATGAGCGGGACATGCTTGTATGCAGCAGCATGGAACACAAATTCGGGACGGTGATCCCTGAAAATCCGGTCCATCCTGACCTGGTCGGTCACATCTGCAAGGATGGTACGTACAGGGGCATGGGCAAAATGCTCCAGCAATTCGCCTTCAAGGTGAAACATCGGGGTTTCAGCGTTATCGACCAACACCAGTTTCCCGATATTGAACCTGGTTAACTGCCGGACTAATTCTGAACCAATGGAACCTGCAGCCCCGGTCACAAGAATGGTTCTGTCGCGGAGCCCATCAGCGATCCTTTTCATATTCAGCTGGATAGGCTCCCTGCTGAGCAGGTCCTGCACTTTAATCTTCTTCAGCTGTTTTACCTCGAACGAACCATTGAGCCAGTCCGAAACAACCGGGATCTGAAGCACTTCCAGTCCCAGGTCCACGGCATCGCGATAGATATCACTTTTCCTCGAAGGTTCAATATCGTTAATGGCAAAGATCATGGTCTTTACATGGTTCTTCTCCAGAAATTCACTGGTAAGCTTCGCGGGGCTGAATACGGGTATGCCATTCAGATTCTTATGTTGTAATTTCTTATCACCGTCCAGAAATGCTACAATATTATAGTCATTCTCCGTATCACTGCTGATGACCCTCTTTACTACGACCCCCATGGCACCGGCACCATAGATCAAAACATTTTTCCTGTTGGCCGGCCTATAGGATACCATCTCATAGAACATCTTAACAGAGATCCGGGAGATAAGCAAAATGGCATTCAGAGTAACATAATGAATCACCAAAATCGATCCGGGTATATTGAAAACATCCCTCCATGCAGAAACCCAGCTTGTAAATGTAATAATCATCAACACAAGCAGTGCAGAGGTGGTCGCAATCAAAACATTAAAAATATCCCTGATGGTGGTATGGCGAATGAGTCCGGCAAAGGACCTGAAACAAAGTTCGAATCCTCCATAAACAAATACAATCAGAAGCGATTGCGTCAAAGCCATTTCCAGGTTGAATGCACTTACTTCAAAATTGAATCTTAATACATAAGCGAACAAGAAAGTGAGGAAAGCAGCTCCACTATCAAAAGTAAAAACCATCCACCGGGGCAAAGAGTGTTTCCTGAAAAACGCCCTTGATTTAAGGCTCAGGATATCAAACAAATTTGAATACAATGCTTTCATTCACTTTGAGTCTGGTCATACAGATAAAGCTGTATGTGTTATCTCTAACGAGAATTGCTAATCGAAGTTATGAAATTCGGGGCCCAGAATGACCTGTTGAAAGAGCTATTTGACCAACAAGGGTTTGCGTGTGATTTGAATGAAAATAAGGGGTTTGAAACAGATTAGCCAGAAGAACAATTCTAAC
>DAOWNM010000283.1 GCA_030642565.1 Bacteroidota bacterium
CCGCTCCCACTCCATCAGGTTCTTATTGATCCTTGCGATCTCCTCATTCATTGCCGTGACCACCTCCGGAATGACAATTAATTCTTCCCTCTTCTTCCCGTTGGTAATGTTGTTGGTGATAAACCACTCCTTCAGGTAATCGAAATCGGGAACCAGCAGGGCGCTGGCAAATTTCTGGTGTTCGCCCACCACCATCACATGGTCGATGAACAAGGACTCCTTGATACGGTTCTCAATAGTCTGCGGAGCTACAAATTTTCCACTGGAGAGCTTAAATATCTCCTTTTTCCGGTCGGTTATCATCAGAAATTTCCCATTCTCCAGGTGACCAATATCACCGGTATGGAACCACCCCTCCTTATCAAATACACGTTTGGTTTGCTCTTCATCCTTGTAATAGCCGGGCATGACACAGTCGCCCTTACAGAGGATTTCGCCATCGTCAGCAATTTTTAGCTCTACACCATCGATAACTGTTCCCACCGAACCTAGTTTACAGCGTTCCTTTTCGGTCCGGTTGATGGTGATGATGGGGGAGGTTTCGGTGAGACCGTATAAATTGATGATTTTTAGTCCGCTGGCCCAGAAGATACGCTCCAGTCTTGGCTGTAGGGCAGCTCCTCCGCATCCAACCAGTTTGGCGTGTCCACCCAGCGCTTCCCTCCATTTGGTGAAGATCAGCTTGTCTGCAATCTTCATCTTCTGATAGTAGAACCAGCTCTTTTCGCCATGGGGTTGATATTGCAGGCCCAGCTTCACGGCCCAGAAGAAGATCCGTTTTTTCATGCCGGTCAGGCTCCTCCCTTTGGTAATCACATTGTCGTAGATCTTCTCAAGAATCCTGGGTACAGCGTCAAACCCTGTGGCCTGGATCTCTTTCAGGTTGGCAGCGATGGTTCCCATGCTTTCGGCGTAGTAAAGACAGGCACCTGAATACTGGGTCTGGTAATTGGCCATCCTTCCTCCAACATGACATACCGGGATAATGGCCAGATAGCGATCGGTTTCATTGAGTTTGAATACATCATAAGCTGCCAGGAAGTTGCTTACCAGGTTTTTATGTGTGAGCATGACCCCTTTGGAACGGTCGGTGGTACCCGAAGTGTAGATAATGGAGACAATGTCGTTGGGGAGAATCTCTTTTTTTATGGCCTCAAGCTGCTCCCTGGTTTTTTCAGAGGCATTTTTCCCCTTTTCAACCACGTCACTCCAGAGGGATGCCCCTTCGATGTTATCGAAGGTAAAAAAGAACTCTACCTCTTTGATCTTTTTTGATTCCGGGAAAATCAGATCATACAATTTTTTGTCGGAAACGATTACCATCTTTGCATCGGAGTGTTTCATTATATAGCTGTACTCTTCAGTGTTCATGGAGGTGTAGACAGGCACATGTACCACCCCTGCCATGGACATACCCATGTCCACAAAGTTCCATTGGGGCCGGTTGTTGGTAACGGTCATGATTTTATCACCTTTGCCAAAGCCCATCTCCAGCAGTCCGTATGCAAACTGGTGGGCTATTTCACTGTATTGCTCCGAAGTGTAGAATTTCCAGTTCCCATCGATTTTTTCAGATAGGACCTGTTTGCCGGGAAAATTCGTGGTAAATCTTTCCAGTAGATCAAAGTTACGTATTGGGACCATGATTTATGATTTGTGATTCCTTGCAAGATAATCAATTAAATGAATCAGGAGGGAGCTAGAAATAGCCGCTCCCATCCCAGCAATGGGTACACAACTTCTCTTTGGGAAGCCTGATGGCCTCAATAAGATCGCCCAGGTCCTGGTACATCAGTGAATCGATCCCCAGGTTTTTCGCGATCTGTTCCACCATAGCCCGGTACTTCTCTGAGGAGGGATCGGCATACTCTTCCAGGTGGGTCTCTTCACCCTCCAGCTGCTTGATCGCCTTCCGGGTAGCCAGCTCCATGGTGGACCTCGATTGAGAGAAATTCAGGTAGTTGCAGGGGAAGGTTAGCGGCGGACATGCAATACGCATATGAACCTCCTTGGCACCTGCCTGCCTGAGATCGGCAGTATTGTCCTTCAATTGGGTCCCCCTCACAATAGAGTCGTCGAGGAACACCATACATTTCCCCTCTATCATCGCTTTATTGGGGATTAGCTTCATTTTGGCCACCAGGTCGCGCATATCCTGGTGCTGGGGCATGAAACTCCGGGGCCAGGTGGGGGTATACTTGGAGTATGCCCGCTTATAGGGAATGCCATTGAAATTCCCATATCCGATAGCGTGACCAACACCCGAATCGGGAATCCCACAAACAAAATCGGGCTTGACCGTATCTCTTTTTGCCAGGGCGGCCCCGCAGCGATATCTCACCTCATCCACATTGATCCCTTCATAATAGGAGGGGGGATAACCGTAGTATACCCAGAGGAAGGCGCAAATCTGCATCTTTTCACCGGCAGGTTTCAATGTCCGGTAGCCTTTGGGTGTAATCTCAACAATTTCGCCAGGGCCGAGATAGTATTCAATATCATAACCGGTATTGGGGAAAGCACAGGTCTCAGAAGCCACTGCAAAGGCACCATCCTTTTTCCCGATGATGGCGGTTGTCCGGCCCAGTTTGTCCCGGGCAGCAATGATCCTGTCGGGAGTGAGGATCACCATGGTACAGGATCCTTTGATCTTGTCATAGACGTTCTCTATTCCCGCCACGAAATCGTTCTCCTCGCACACCAGGTTGGCCACTACCTCGGTGGGATTTACATTTCCCTGGAAGTTCTCTGTGAAATGGCCCTTGTTGTGGAGGAAGTACTTTTCAAGCTCATCAATATTGACCATGCGGCTTACCGAAGCCGATGACAAATCGTCCCATATGCGAATTGAACATGATGGGCTGGGGATCCGTATCGCTGATAATCCCTAAACCGCTGTTCCCGCTGAATTTTGCAAGGTCGGGTTCAAACTTCGTTCTGAAATATCCATCCTCCAGGCTGTGGATCGATCTTCTGAAACCATCTTTTTTGTTGTAAAATACCATCCCTGCCCTTTTAGTACCCAGGTGAGAGTGGTAATCGGTCCCGTAAAATACATCGTAAACGCAATCCTGGTTGGCAATCGCCCCGAAGAAGCCGCTCATAATTGGAAATAGTTTTAGGTTCGTAGTCAGGCTAAAACTATGCATTTATACTGTGAATGCAAACTAATTTTAAGGCAACTATAGATGGGCAGCTTCCCAGCTGATTAATGCCGTTTTTCTCTCCAAACCCCACCTGTAACCGTTGATCTCTCCGGTTTTCCGGACCACCCGGTGACAGGGAATCAGAAAGGCCACCGGGTTTTTCCCTATGGCATCCCCTGTGGCCTGGAGTCCCTGTGGATTATTAATATGTTCTAATACTGTCTGGTAGGAGACCAGCTCTCCAAAAGGGATCTTCAACAACGCTTCCCAAACCTTCAGCTGGAAAGGGGTCCCTCTGCCATGGGACCAGTGAACAGGGGATTATATTTCCCAAAGGGGCCATAATGAAACCCATAGGAGATGTTGATCCCTCTTTCCGATCTCCTGTACTGCCCTGGGGTCATACCTTCCATATTAATAAAGAGATCGTGGAGGCGGCCAGTACTGGAGAGTTCTCCTTCTTGTTCCAGCCCGCCTGCGATTCGTACTTAACCTTATAAAAACAGG
>DAOWNM010000141.1 GCA_030642565.1 Bacteroidota bacterium
GATGGGAGGCAGGATGCTGGCCTGGATCCGCTGCGCATAATTGAGTGAATCGGTAATATCCCGATTCTTAATTTCAATCTCCTCTTTCTGCTGAACAACTTCACGTGTTCGTTCATCCAACTGACGCTGAAGGTATTCCTGGATTGCTTTCTGGTTTCGTTCCCTGATCTTAAATACAACAAAAATGATGGTCAGTACCAGCATAACCAGAGCGAAAATAAACCACCACGCCTTCCAGATTGGAATCTTCACAGAAATATCAATGGTGAGCGGTTCAATGGAGCAGTTACCGTTGCCATCACAGGCTCTTATCATAAATGTGTAATTCCCGTCCTCCACACGACCATAAGAGGCAAAGGAGAGGCTGGATAAATCGGACCATTCATCCTCATAATTATCCAGTTTGTACTGGTAGGTTACCTGTTCCGGGTTAATGAGGTTGATCCCCACAAATTCGATCCTTACCCTGTATCTGCCATATTTGAGTTTGATTGGCTTATCGGAATCATAGGAGATCTCGTTTATCTCTAGGGATTTGATACTTAATTTGGGTGCCACACTGTCTTCCCGGGCCTGGTACGCATCATACTCGATCACACCCCCCGATGAGCCAAACAGCAACTTTCCTCCGGCGGTCATAGCCACCGAGTTTTGATATATATCGAATTTAAAACCGGATTCTCTGCCAAACATCCTGACCCTCTTCCGGTCCGGATTGATAGCGCTCAACCCCATCCTGTGTCCTGCCCAGATGTTCCCCCTGGGATCCACAGCAATGGCATAGGTATAATTTTTCTTAAGTCCTTTGTCGGTAGTGTAATACTCCAGCGAATCGTTGTTGAAATCAAATTGAAATACCCCCCCGTTTGTACCTGCCCAGATCACACCATCCTTACTCTCCACAAGGGTCTTAAGCTCAAGTCTCGTTTTGGTCTCAATCAGGAAATGCTTATCCGAATTGACACTGATCAGACCCGGTGTAAAAGTGGCAATCCACACCACTCCGTTCCGGTCCACCAGTACATCATTGATCTTATTGTGCGGAAGACCGTTGGCAGTTGTGCGGAAGGTATGCTCACCGGTCACAGGATTCAGGGTACAGACCCCACTGTTGGTGGCCACATATAGAAACCTGCCATCACCATCGATGGCATTCACATTATTCTCCAGGGAATTTTTTGACACCAACAGTGGAAGAATCCTTGAACTGCCTGCCTTTTTTCTGAATAGTCCACTTCGGGAGGTCCCGATATAGAGGTCGTGATGTTCATCTGCATAGAGGGCGGTCACATCGTCGTCGGGAAGTCCGTTGCTCCTTCGCAGGTATGAAAATTCACCATTCCCACCTCCCCGGACAGAGGCGATCCTGCCCTCTCCCCCAAACCATTGAATATCGTCATCTACACAGACTGCACTTACATCGGTATACCCCTCTTCCTCCCAAATATTATAGAAAGTGAAAGCCTGGTCCCTCAATACAGCAATACCGTTCCCAGGTGATGAGAACCATTGGTTCCCCTCCTCGTCCACGAAAATCTGGTTGATATATGCGTTGGGCAGACCGTTTTCCATATTAAACAGGAGGGAAGCCCCAAGGTTCCCGTTTTCATCCAGGTCAAACCTGTAGATCTCTTCACCAAAACTATTGATCCAGACCCTCCTTTCTCCATCAAAAACAATAGAGGCGATACTGGCATATTCAATTCCTTTTTCCAACCCGATTTTCTCCACACGATACCCTTCCGGATCATATCCGCTGCCTGTAATCCTGAACAATCCTTCATCCTCTGTACCAGCCCAGTACTCGTTTTCGTTAACTGCCTTTACAAGCACCTTTACACTCATGTACTGAAGATCGGGCAACATCCCTGTATTGACATAGGTCTCCAGTGTGTCGTCATACCTGAAAATGCTCACCCCATCTTGGGTAGCGACCAGTATGAAACCTTCTGGTGTCATCTGGAAATCGTAGAGAAACTTGCCTGTAAAAGGGTCCTCGGGATCTTCCGGATCTCTTTCATAAATAATCTGCAGATCCCTGTCGATCACCAGCAGTCCACTTTGCTGACAGAGGACCAGTATGTTTCCGGAAGCATCCTCCCTGATCGCTGTAATTTTTGAGCGATGGTTATCGCTGGGGGCAATCAGGCGAAAGGCTCCATCCTCATATACCGACAACAATCCATTCTCATGACCAAACCATAAACGCCCCCTGGAATCGAGCAGACTGGCATGTGCGATGCTGATTGGAATGGAATCCCCTTTGAATTCATTTTCAAAATCATTCCCGTCAAACCTGCATAAACCCAGTGTGGTCCCGATCCATAAAAATCCCCGCGGGTCCTGGTTGATCGTATAGGTAAATTTGTCGACCATCCCCTCATCAAGCCCATAACTGGAGAACTGGTAGGTCTGGGCCAACCCGGAAAAAGGAAGTGAGAAAATAAGAATGAAAATCGGTAACCTCTTCACAGAAATTGTATTAGTTCATTTTACTCAATGGGAACAAACTCCACCTCTCCCCTGTATTTGGGTACTCCTCCCAGGGGACTGGTGTAGAACGGCATGGCATCGCCGAATTGGTTCCTGACATTGACCACCACATTGTTGTTCCTCACCAGAGGCCTGGCTTTAATAAACCTGAAATCCATGGAAGTCTCAATCTCTTCATCCTGTACCCTCAGTTCATCATTGGCCCAGAAATCCTCACCGGAGATTTTCACCTCCCGTCCCTGCCTGGCCACCGAGATTACCACGATATTGCCATCCCAGTCCCAGTCAAAGTTTGAAATCCGGACCGATATGGTACCCTCCTCCACATAGGGATAGATATGTGCCACCTCCTCCACCTCATTATGCATTCTGAACGAGTACTCATAAGCAAAGGCATTTGCATCTTCAATGCTCCGGTTCTCTGTGCCACTTGTGCTCAGATAATAACGGTACATGTTGCCGTCATCGCCAGAAACACCCTCGCAGATCACTTTAAAAATGTAACTTTTGAACTCCTCTGCATACTCTCCCTGGGCCGGGTTGAACGGACCAAATGTGAACCAGTTATTATCGTACCTTGGATTTGCGGCAAAAGCCCGTGTGGCAAGAAGTGTGCCGCTTTTATAGTTACCTACGGGACTGGTCTCTTTGGCGGCAGGATCAGACCAGTTGCCTTCTCCTCCAAATACCTCGAACACACAACGTGTATTAAATTCGCCGGAGATTTCATCAATTTCTCCTCCTGTATCGGGGTCAAAAATCCGGATAAAAAAGGGTTGGTCATAATCTTCGGGGATTTGGAAAAAAAATGCCTGGGAAAAATCATCATCCCCCCAACTGGTCTCTGCAGCCTCCCCGAAAGTCATCAGGTAAGGTATGTTCTCCTCCACGTTGGGAACAGGTTGAGAGTACCCGAAAACGCAGATTGTCAATAGTATAAATGTATTTAATAGCCGACTCATTATTATCAAATTTCAATATTTATTAAAAGTATACAAAATCCATGCAACTTTGACCAAGAGTTATCAAATATGGTTGTATGTCTAAACGAAAAAGAGGGGGGGACTACTGTTCCGGAGGGAGTACCAGGATATCCTTATAGTTGACCCGCACTTCAGGAGTGTCTCTTCTGTTCCTCCCGCGCTCCTCAACCCCGAGCATCACGCGGTACCTTCCCGGATAGAGATAGGTGTGTGTCATCTGGAGACCCTCTCCATAGGTTCCATCTCCAAACTCCCAGAAATACCCTCCAATATTAAAGCCAGGCAGATAAGATTCACTACCATCAAACAGGACCGGTGTGTTGACTGTAATAGTATCCGGACAAAGGATAACGGCCTGTTCATTCAGTTTGATGGTCAGGGTCTTGAAAGTCTCTGGCTCAAGCAGTGTATCCAACTGAATATCAAACACATTTAAGGTACAACGATATGTTCCTGGTTTGGGAAACCTAAATATTATATCGTGTCCGGGCAATTCAAGTGTGTCATTAATCACCCAGGAGTAGCGGAACAGGTTGGTGTCGACTGTATCAAGCTTCTTGTCGTAGACCCTGTACTTATAGAAGGTCCTCCGGATGGGTTCTGGAGAGTCGAATTTGGGAATATTTGCCTCGAAAGTAAAAATCTCCTTTGACCCGCTCCTGCGATTACTTGTCAGGTAGCCGGTTCTAAAATCTTCGCTGTACCAGATATGGTACTCATTGGAAAGGGTGTTAAACGGAGCCCCCAGTTTGATGGCGGGCGACCACTTCCCACCCACAAAGGCCGTCTGGAAAAGGTCAAAACCTGCCACATTGTTGTCGTGACCGTCCGATGAAAAATAGAGTCTGCCCGAAGGGTGTATAACCGGATAGATCTCATTGTCTCGGGTATTCACTTCAGGACCCAGATTCTCCGGTTTACTCCATGCACCACTCCTCAGCCTCGAACGATAGATATCATATCCTCCCATTCCCTCTTCATAATTGGCTGCAAAATAGAGAGTCCGTCCATCTGCAGTCAGCGACGGGGAGAACAACCAGACCACATCGTTGTTAAACTCAAATGCCCGTTCGTTGACCCAGATTCCATCCACATTGTCAGCAAAATAGAGCCCCAGCGGATCCACCCTTCCAACAGAAGGACGCTGCTGTGAAAACACCATGGTTTTAAAATCGCCTGTAAAAGAGACCGGTCCATCATGTTTTCGAGTAACCAGTTCATTCCTGAACGGCTTTTTCTTTCCTCCACTCTCCATTAAAAAAATGGTATAGAGCTTACGACCCTCAGCATCGGTTGGACTACTGGCACCTACGTTGTTCGATTCGGTGATATAGACCACCCCCCCGTCTTTATAGGGAATAGCGGCTGCTTCATTGAGCCCCGTGGAGATCCTGGTCTGCTTGCGCACCCTGTAATAATCCTGTCCCAGCGCCAGTGGCAGCAGGATCAACAGGGACCATATGACAAGGATTGCTCTCTTCATCTCCTAAAAATAGAATGGATCATCGGGGATGGTTCGGATCACCGGTCTGAATTCCCATCGAAGTACAACTTCATGGCTCCCTCCCAGGGCCGAACGAACCGGACCCGTATTAAACGTATAGGCATAACCTACCAGCCATTGGGGATTCACCTGGAAGTTAAGGAGTGCTATGGCAAAATTGGGATAGTCATAGGCTCCACCCACATAGATTCTGGAATCCAGGAATCCCATATTCAGACTCGCCTTAAAGGAGGTGTAGGCCTGGTTGTAGTCGATCCACAGGGATGGTTTCAACCGAAAGGCTTTGCTGATATTAAACTGGTACGCACCTGTAAGAATGACCCTGTAGTTTTCGAAATTGACCACTCCAATGCCCTGACTCTCAGTAGGTATAGAGAGCAACTCCGGGACTGAAAGTCCCACGAACAACTTCTCTGTATAATAGAGAATACCTGTTCCGAAGTTGGGAAACCAGCGCTGATAGACCTCCAGGGGGAAGGCCGGATCGCCGGGATCGCGCAGTGGAATGCCACTCAGATCGCTGTTCACTCCATACACGCCGGCCGAGAGACCGAAAGCAAGCCGTCCGCTGCCCAAATAGATCCTGTAAGCATAAGTGCTCATGATGGAGTATAGGTTCTGTACCTCGGGAATATTGTTGTAGGCCACCACACCACCTATGGCCACTTTTGAGTTGCCAACGGGGGAGTGAACATTTAACTGCATATCGGTGGGTCCCAGCTGACCATAGAGGGCCGAGCGGTACAGGGAGCTGATGCTGATGGCATCCCTGAAACCGGAAAAAGCCGGATTGATGGTGGTCCAGGTAAGGTGGTAATTGCTCACAGAGGGGACGAGTGTGTTCTGGGCAGAACCAGTCACCACCACCGTCAGCATTAATCCTATGAGCCATTTTCTCTTCATCTTATTCACGTACTACCACCACGTAATCTTTAAATTCCTTGGAATAGGTCTTGTAACTCTCATCGGTCAGATAATCGCGCAGGTACATACTAAATTTCACCACATAATAGTAGGTGCCGGAAGGAACCAGGTGCCCGTTGGTTGCCCTGCCGTCCCAGATCACCATCTCATCATCCCTCAGTCCATTGGCAATCAACGACAGATCGATCTCCATCTCATCCACATTTTCGTTGTTAATGGTGCGGACCGTATTCCCCAGCGAGTTAAAGAAGGAGACCGAAAACTCATCGGCATAGACCAGTCCCTGCATGATGTAGTATTCATTGCTCATGTCGCCATTGGGCGAGAAGCCGTTGTACTTCTTCACCTCGTTGCGAAGCACAATGGTCACATCATTGGAGGTGACACAGGTCCCTTCGTCCTCACCATTGACAACCGTCCACCTGAAGGTATTCTCCTTTCCCTTACCCAATTCATAGGCGAAGGTATTGTGTATATGTTCATCTGCAACGATACCACTGCCTGAGATCAGTTCCCAGGTCCCGGTACCCGCCGTGGGCGGATCGGCCCTCAACTGTACCGAGTTGATCAGGAAGAGCATGGTATCCTCCCCGGCATAAGCGGGTGCCGGCTGCTCAAAGAAGTGCAGGTCGAGGGAGTCCATCCCGGCACAATCCCCTGCCTCGCTCTTTATAAAAATCCTGTACTCCCCGAAATCCTCATGGTTGTTGGGAATGGAGACCTGGAACTCGTCGGGACCGGCTCCGGGGGAGAAGAAGAGAGAACCGGCCGGCTCACTCCACCTGCTCAGGGTCCCGTTATCGGGTTCGAATTGCAGGGTTGCAGTGTCATTGCATACCTTGTAACTATCCCGGGCCTCACCGTCCACCAGGATCTGCGGATCGGGCCTGCGGGAGAGGTTCACTACCACCGGATCGCCTGTGAGATTTCCTGCAGGTGAGATACAGGCATAGTCATCCCCTTCAGGGTAGTAGCGGATTGATTCAATTTCATAGGTATAGGTCACATGATCGGCACCATAGGTATCCATCACGATACCCATTGTATCCATATCCTGGTCCAGCGACCCCGGTCCGATCCCCGTATGCACCCCATCCTTCAGAAAGACATTCCAGGGAGTTATGTAGTGTCCGGCGGTCATATCAGCCATATTAAGATCCAGATGAAGGACGGTATTCTTTTCACACGCGTTGAAACCTGCATCGGTCA
>DAOWNM010000138.1 GCA_030642565.1 Bacteroidota bacterium
CCTCCTGCTCATCATCAGTGGATTCCATATAGACTTTCAGGAAACCATCAAATATCAGAACCTCACCTGTGGCAATAAACCGTTCAGGTGAACCAGAGACCACGATGGAGATGGTGGTTTTTTCAAGCTGTGCTTCACTCATTTGCGAAGCAAGGGTTCTTTTCCAGATCAATTCATACAGCCGCTGTTCTGTCCTGTTCCCTTCGATGGCAGATTGATCCATGTAGGTGGGCCTGATGGCTTCGTGAGCCTCCTGGGCCCCTTTGGATTTTGTGGTAAAGTTCCTGGTTTTCAGGTATTTTTCACCAAAAGCATCTTTGATTTTTCCTGCGGCGGTTCCGATGGCCAGTTTGGAGAGGTTAACTGAATCGGTTCTCATATAGGTGATCTTTCCCGATTCATAGAGCCGCTGTGCCACCGACATCGTCTGGTTTACTGAAAAACCCAGTTTTCGGCTGGCTTCCTGCTGAAGGGTGGAGGTGGTAAACGGTGGTGCAGGCGATTTCTTCAGAGGCTTTTTCTCAACAGTATTGACTGTAAACTCACTGGACTGGCACTTTAAGAGAAATGTTTCGGTCTCCTCCAGGCTTTCGAAACGTTTTGAAAGATCAGCTTTAAGTTGGATTTGCCCTCCCTTTCCATTTGGGACGGAGAACTTTCCGGTCACGCGAAAATATTTTTTCGGATTGAATTTCTGTATTTCCCGCTCTTTTTCAACAATCAGTTTAACTGCCACCGACTGTACCCTTCCGGCAGAAAGAGAGGGCTTTACCTTTTTCCATAACAGCGGGGAGAGTTCGAATCCGACCAACCGGTCAAGTACTCTTCTAGCCTGTTGGGCATTCACCAGGTGGGTATCGATATGCCGTGGACTCTCAAGGGCTTTCAGTATGGCGTTTTTGGTAATTTCATGAAATACGATCCTGCGGGTTTTCCCCTTTTCCAGCTGCAGCTCTTCGAAAAGATGCCATGCGATGGCTTCCCCTTCACGATCTTCATCAGTAGCCAGCCAGACCATTTCGGACTTTTTGGCCAGGCTCTTCAGTTCGCTCACAATCTTTTTCTTGTCGGCTGGAACAATGTATTGGGGGGTAAATCCTCCTTCAACATCAATTCCCAGGTTTTTCTTGGCCAGATCTCTGATATGGCCAAAGCTGGATTTGACGGTATAGGCTTCTCCAAGGAACCGTTCTATGGTTTTAGCCTTGGCAGGCGACTCTACTATTACAAGATTCTTTATCATTTTTTTTACGATTCCTTCATTTACGAATTGAACACAAAATAACTTAATAATTACTATTTTTGACCCAAAATAGAGCTGGCCATGGACAATAAACCCGGCAAAACTACAAAATATTTAATCATCCTCTGGACACTATACACTTTAGCGGTGCTATTGTTCACTGTATTAATGGTTTTAATAGGCCATGGGAAACTTGGTTTTATGCCAGATTTTGCCCGTCTTGAAAATCCACAATCCAACCTGGCCTCCGAACTGATTACCGAGGATGGGGAGCTTCTGGGGAAGTATTTTATTGAGAACCGCTCCTATGTGAACTATGAGGAGCTGGCTCCTCATCTTGTGGATGCACTTGTGGCCACGGAAGATGTCAGGTATTACAGGCACTCCGGAATTGACATCCGCAGCCTTTCACGTGTTCTGATAAAATCGGTCTTGCTTGGAAAGGATGAAGGAGGGGGCAGTACCATTTCACAGCAGCTGGCTAAGAATCTGTTTCCCAGGGATACGACCATCAATCGAACAAAGATTGGAAGGGCAGGTCACCTGGTATTAAATAAGTTCAAAGAGTGGAACACAGGGGTAAGGATTGAAAGAAGCTATTCCAAAAATGAGATATTGGCCATGTATCTGAATACGGTTCCCTTCGGGGGTGAATCCATCATAGGGATCAAGTCGGCTTCAAGGACCTTTTTTAATACTACACCGGATTCTCTGACCATCGATCAGGCAGCCATCCTGGTGGGTATGCTAAAGGCTCCCACGGCCTACAACCCAAGAATCAATCCGGAACGCTCTTTTACCCGCAGAAATACGGTTATAAATCAGATGGTGAAGTATGGGAGTCTCTCACAGGAAGTGGCTGATTCGGTGAAACAGATGCCCATCAGTGTGGATTATAACCTGGCCAGTCACCTGACCGGCCATGCCAAGCATTTCAGGATATTCCTTTCGAAATTTATGAACAGATCCAAACCGACTCCACCGAACAAAGGAGCCGGGGTGCTGGCCTGGGAACGGTACAGGAGGGATTCTTTGCGCTGGGCCGACGACAGGCTCTATGGCTGGATCAATAAGAACTACAAACCCGATGGCACACAGTACGATCTTTACCGGGATGGTTTGAAAATCTATACGACTGTGAATTTTAAAATGCAGCAATATGCCGAGGAGGCCGTTGAGGCACAGATGAAGGATTATCTTCAACCTGAATTTTTTTCTGAAAAGAAAGGAAGGTCCAATGCTCCGTTCGAAGATATATCCCGGGAGGAGAGCAACCTGATCCTTAACCGTGCTGTAAGGTTGACTGATCGTTACAGGTCGATGGCCGCCAGAGGTGTTCCCTGGGACTCTGTTTTAATGGCCTTTAATAAGCCGGTTGATATGAAACTGTTCTCATGGAACGGTCCCATCGATACAGTGTTGACACCCATGGATTCCATCAGGTATATGAAGCATATCCTGAGGGCCGGGTTTATGGCCATGGATCCTGCCAATGGAGCTGTGAAAGCTTTTGTGGGGGGTCACAACTACCGCTATTTCCAGTATGAACATGTTTATCAGGGTCGCCGCCAGGTAGGATCTACCATAAAGCCGTTTTTATACCTGTTGGCTATGCAGGAGAACTATTCACCCTGTCAAATGATTCCGCTGGTTCCTATTACATTTAAGGATGTAGTAAATGATTCCACCTATACACCAGATGCACCAGGCCGCAATATTTTTGCCGGAAAGATGGTCTCCCTGAAATGGGGACTGGCCACCTCCCATAATTGGGTTTCTGCCTGGCTGTTTAAAAATTTTAATCCTGAAAATGTCATCAACCTTATGCGCAAAATGGGAGTGACCTCTTACATCGCCCCGGTGCCCAGCATGATCTATGGCCCTTCTGATATCTCCCTGGAGGAGATGGTGGGAGCATTTAACACCTTCTCCAACCGGGGCATCTACGTGAGCCCGGTCTATGTCACCCGGATTGAGGACCGGTATGGTAATGTAATCGCCTCTTTTCACGCTGTCGAGTCGGAGGCAATCGGTCAGGAGACCGCTTATTTAATGCTTTCACTATTGAAGAATGTGGTAGATATGACTGGCAGGTACCGGGGGGAGTTCTATTCCGGGACCTCCAACAGGCTTCGCTGGAAATATAAATTTAAAGGTGAGCTGGCCGGGAAAACGGGTACCACCCAGAACCAGAGTGATGGCTGGTTTATTGGACTTGCTCCGAAGCTTACCGCTGCGGCGTGGGTGGGAGGAGAGGACCGGGCTATTCATTTTGATGGACTGAGGATGGGGTCCGGAACCAATATGGCACTTCCCATATATGCTGAATTTCTGAAGAGGGTTTATGCCGACACCACCCTTGGTATTACCATGAAGGATGAATTTGAGAGACCGCTGGATTTCTATGTGGATATGGATTGTCCCAATATTATGGAGACCACAGGCAGCATTGAGAATGACGACTTCTAGGCGACCTTAGCCAAAAAGGTATTTGGGCAGATCCTGAACCCTGTTCAGTTCGATGATTTCAAGGTCAAATCTTGCCGGATCGATCCGTTTCCGGTTGAAAGCGGGCATCAGGATTCTTTTCATGCCCAGTTTATCCGCTTCGCCCAGACGCTGTTCAATCCGGTTTACCGGGCGGATCTCGCCCGATAGTCCCACCTCCCCTGCAAAGCAGCTGTTCGGATCAACCGGAATATCGACAGTAGAGGAGAGAATGGACACCACTACAGCCAGATCAATGGCAGGGTCATCCACCCGGAGTCCGCCGGCAATATTGATGTATACATCTTTACTGGCCAGCTTAAAACTGGCCCGTTTTTCCAGTACTGCCAGCAACATGCTCAGACGACGGGTATCAAATCCTGTGGAGGTACGCTGAGGGGTTCCGTAAACGGCGGAGCTTACAAGTGCCTGAACCTCGATCAGTATGGGGCGAATGCCCTCCACATTGGCAGCTATGGCCGATCCGCTCAAATCGGGAGGCTGCTGGTTGATCAGCAGTTCGGATGGGTTCAGGATCTCGCGAAGTCCCTCTCCCGTCATTTCGAACACCCCGATCTCCGAGGTGGAGCCAAAACGGTTCTTAATGGAGCGCAGAATCCTGTATAGATGGTGTGTGTCGCCTTCAAACTGGAGTACAGTATCAACGATATGCTCCAGCACTTTGGGTCCGGCGATGCTGCCATCCTTTGTAATATGGCCGATCAGCATAACGGGCATATGGCTCTCTTTGGAGAGTCGCAGCAGCTGTGCGGCACATTCTCTGACCTGTGAAATGGTTCCGGGGGCCGATTCAATAGCTTCGGAATAGAGGGTTTGAATGGAATCTATGATCAGCAGCTCCGGATTGATCTGTTCAACCTGAGTCATGATGGCCTGGAGACTTGTTTCAGCAAGTACCTGGCAATTCCCGTTCCCACCCCCGAGCCGGTCGGCCCTTAATTTGATCTGTTGCGGACTCTCCTCACCTGAGACGTAGAGGGTCTGTTTATCGATCTGAAGGGCTACCTGCAGGGCAAGGGTCGATTTTCCGATTCCCGGTTCACCACCGATCAGAACGACGGATCCGGGAACGATTCCTCCCCCCAGGACCCGGTTAAACTCTCCGTTTTTCAGATCGATGCGGGAGAGAGGTGCAGAGGTCACCTCATCCAGTTTTTGAGGCGCTGCCTGATTGCGCCTCTCTGATATGCCCGACCGAACCGGCCCTTTGTGTATCTTCTGTTCCACATAGGTGTTCCACTCTCCGCATGCATTGCAACGGCCGATCCATTTGACTGATTCAGCACCGCAATTCTGGCACACATATACCGATTTTATTTTCGCCATTTACTGCTGTTTCTGTCAATAATCGAACTGCTTGAGTATCCCTCCAGCAGAGGAATGGTTTCCACCCTGCCTCCCCTGGAGATGACTTCCCGGTATCCCACAATATCCTCCAATTTGTAGTCGCCACCTTTGATCAGTATATCGGGCTCAAGAGTAATAATCATATCCATGGGTGTATCTTCCTCAAATACGATGATATAATCCACAAAAGCCAGGGCTCCAAGCACTTCTGCCCTGGACTCCTGGTTGTTGACCGGCCTGTCGGGACCCTTGAGTTTTGCAACAGATGCATCACTGTTCAGCCCTACAATCAGCAGGTCGCCCAGCTCCCTTGCCCTGGAGAGTAAATATATATGGCCCCTGTGAAGAAGGTCGAAACAACCATTGGTGAATACCATTTTGTTCTCTCTTCTGAATACGGGATTAAACAGTTTCACAGCTGTATCAAGGGTGATGGTTTTTTGAATGATCTGTTCGTAGGTAAGCATCTCAGGATTCGGTTTTAACGTTGGTGTCTCTTTTTCGGGAGAGCATCAGGACCGTATAAGATATGATCCCCAACAATATAGTAAGAAGGGAATTTGATTCATGGGCCAGTATGGCATAGGCAGTTCCGGTCTCCAGGGAGAATCCGTAAACGACCATCAATCCCCTGGAGGTGATCCAGTGATAGGCTCCAAACCCGGCAGTCACAGGAGCCGACATGCCCAATCCCCCGATCACCAGCAAAAACATACCATCAATAAAGGTAAGTCCGGAGAGTTCTTTAAGCGCGAAGACCACTACCCAGGTCATCAGGATATAGAGGAACCAGATCAGCACAGAGTGAAGTACAAACTCCCATTTTTTCTCCATTCGATAGATGGTCTTCAGTCCGTCCAGAACACCAATGAGAATACCTTTGACTTTACGAACAAGGGTAAATCGGGTCAGTTTTTTTCTAAACAGGAAGATAAACAGAAAAATAACCAGGATCGTCGAAACCGTTGCAAGCCAGAAAACCCAGGCACCCCCGAAGAGTTCTATAAATTTCTGTTGCAGAGGCCCGTATACCTGTTCACCAAAGAAGGCGCCAAACTTCTCCATCCAGCTGATCAACAGGACCAGCAGGATCAGCATCAGCATCATAAGGTCGACAACCCGCTCTACAATTACGGTCCCAAAAAGCGAATCAACAGGAATCTTCTCTCTCTTTCCCAGTGTGACACACCTGGTAAACTCACCCAGCCGGGGCAGGACATAATTGGAGAGGTATCCAACCATCAGGGAGTGGTATGTATTACTGAAAGAGGGTTTATAACCAAGAGGTTCAATGAGAAGCATCCACCTTCGTGCCCTGCTGAAAAATGAGATGCCGGCAAAAAGGAGAGAGAGCCCGATCCACCAGAAATTGACTTTTTGAAGCGTGCTGGCCAGTTCATCAAATGCCACCCCCCTGAAGGCAAAATAGAGCAAAAGAATTCCAAATGCCAGGAACCCGGCAATTTTTAGAAATTGACTGATGGTTTTTTTCAAAGGAGGGGTCAATTTATCTTGTTGGAGTCGGTATCGGGGAAAATCAATACCGGTTTAAATGATTTTGCCTCTTCGAAATCCATGGAAGCATACGCGATAATAATGATAATGTCTCCAACAGCAACCCTCCTGGCAGCAGGGCCATTCAGACAGATTTGTCCGGATCCCCGCTGGCCGGTAATGACATATGTTTCAAGACGCTCTCCATTGTTGATATTGACAATCTGAACTTTCTCATTTTCAATCAGGTTGGCAGCATCCATGAGATCTTCATCAATGGTGATGCTACCCACATAGTTCAGATCAGCCTCTGTGACTGTAACCCTGTGTATTTTCGATTTAACAACATCAATATGCATGGCCGCCGAATTACTATACAAATTTAATCAAAATTCAGATTATCTATAAGCCTCACGCCATTTAATTGAACGGCTATACAGCCCACTTTGTTCACCGTTTCATCCCATTTATTAACCGGTGTAAGCGCTTTATCTTCAACAATTTCAAAATATTCCAACTCCATTTCGGGTTGCTTTTTAAACTGGAGAGTGACCCAATCTTTCAATTGTATGGGAGTGAGGGTATCCATTTTCTCCCTGGCATGGTTC